>JBEVKA010000284.1:0-9110 GCA_040509855.1 Steroidobacter sp. | reverse complement strand
CGCGCACGATCCCTCGCGTTGTTGAGCGCCTGTAGCGCGCGTCGGCGCTGATACAGCTCGACCAGCACCGCGATCTTGGTGCGCAGGATCGCAGGAACGACGGGGATCTGGATGTAGTCGATCGCTCCGACTTCGTAGCCTTTGAGCTGGTCGAGCTCGGTGACATGGATGCCGGTGACGAAAATGATCGGAATGCGTTCCATGCGCGGATGTTCGCGAATCATGCGCGCCGTCTCGAAGCCATTCATGCCCGGCATGTGTACGTCGAGCAGGATGGCGGCGAACTCGTGCACCAGCAGATGTTTCAGCGCTTCATCGCCGGAAAGGGCGCGCACGCATTCGACCTTGAGCTCCGACAGCACCGCTTCATAGGAAAGCAGGCGCGCCGGCTGATCGTCCACCAGCAGGATACGAATAGGCTGATCCAGGAACGACGTTCCTGTGGGCCGAAGCTCGGTGCCGACATCCGTCAGCGTTGAAGTCGAAGACATTGCGATCGTGATCGGTTTGCCTGGGTGAATTCTTTTTTGATGAGGGTCCAGCCCACCCCCGCCGCTGAGTTCCGGCTACGTTTCAACGTCGGCGCGTCAGGGAAGTTCCACGACAGGGCGTCGGAATACGTGCCATGCGAGTAAACATGCCGACCAGCGCGAGATTCTGTTCAATCCGGGTGTTCAGTCGGCGCCGGTCATCCTAAGCACAGGTCGCGGCGCCGGGTGGATTCTCGGCGAACCATTCGACGATGCCTGGCATGCTCGCCTCGAAACCGCCGGGCGAATTGAAGCTGATGAAGCCGGTGCGCGACGTGCCGCGATTCTGGAAGTCGTGGGGCGTGCCGCCTGGAATCAGAATGTATGAGCCGCGTCCGGCCTGGGACCAGGCGTCGTTGACGAACACGCTCAGCTCGCCCTCGATCACGTAGTACACGTGATCTTCCGAATGAGCATGCGTGCCCGGGCCGCTGGTGTCGGGTTCGAGCCACCATTCGGAAATCGAGTACTTGGTTTCAGTCTCGGCGCGATCGGCTTTGAACACCGCGCGCATGCGTCCCATGGAATAAACACGCCCCTGATCGGGCGCCAGAATGACAGCGGCGCGAGGCTGCGCTTTGGTCGCATCCATCGAGATCTCCCGCGCGAGGCGCGTTCAGGTTCGCGGGAGAGTATAGGCCACGGCAGTCGGGGCGGCTCGGCGTGCGCCCCGGCTGCAGCGGCCGCTTGTTATTTCTTTTGCGAGAAACGAACCTGGCCGCGAATTTCGCCGCCGGGGAAGCGTGGTGAGTGCACGTTCACGTAAGCCAATTCCTGGCGCAACAGCGCCACCAGCTCGGCAAACTCATTCACCGTCTCCGAGGTCGGATCGATGCCCTGGGGCGTGGGGCCGACGATATTTGCCGGAGTCAGCGTGCCGGTCACCGTGGCTGGAGCGGCCGGGCAAGCCGGTGGCTGTGGCACCGTGGGGGCGGGGACGGTCGGTGGGTTGCCGCACAGGAAAACGCTGATGCCGCCATTCACCCGGCGTTGACCGATATGAATGTGAGCCTGCGCGGGCGGCGCCTGTAGTCCGTCGTAACTCAGCTCATATGAAATCGTCTGATTCTCGTCATCGATGGTCGCCCGGAACCAGCCGCGTGCAGCAGGTGACGACAATGCCGGCACCTCCTCGCTCGGCTTCAACTCGGCGGAGAAGCGGCGGTTGTGCCGGTTGTTGTTGTGATTGTCGCCCGCGGTAACGGTGCCGATGGCGACCAGCGCGAGCGCCGGAGCCGCGATCAAAGGCAGGACTCTGCGAAGCATGTTGCAACCCTCCAGATCCGATGTTGAAAAATCACACCCCTCAACTGGCGGTGAGTTCCACCAGAGGAGCGTTCGGTTCTAGCGAGCGCGAATTTATTTTCTGTTGACTTGTTTGCAGTGCGCTTCAGGGCAGCGTCCGGATAGTTGAATTCTCAATGTAATACATGGACAGCTCGTCGACTTTCCACCAGGCAGTGTTGGAGGCGGTGCTGCTGGCTACAGCAGCGCCTCGTCTAGCCCCCGTCGGTGTGGCCGTGATAAGAAGCTGTCCGAGTTATTGAGGGAGAATGGATGATACGCACGGCGCTCCGGGTCTTGTTCACCGTTTTGGCTGCGAGCACAGCGTTCGCGCAGTCGACACCCACGCAGGTTCATACGTCGCCGCAGGTCGACCCCGGTGTGTACTCCGGTCGTCTGAAGCCCAACTATCCCACGCCATACGAGCCTGCTACTCCGCAGAACATCCAGGCAACGCTGGAGCGCGTGCACGCTTATATCGAGCAAGCCGCCCCGATTCGCGTCGTCGACGGCACGACCGGCGCTGTCGTTTCCGATCTCGATAAGTTACCGGCGCAAGTGGCGCTGGATCGGACCGATCTGCTCATTCTCACGTACGAATGGGGTGTTACCTATTCGGGCATGCTGCTGGCGGCCGATGTGACTTCCGATGCGCGCTACCGGGACTACACGCGCCAGCGACTCGCGGCGATCGCAAAACTCGCGACCCATGCCAAGAAATATCTGGCTGCCGATGGCTCGGTTCCCACAGTGGAACACGGCATGAGCATGCGATCCATCCTCAAGCCGCGCTCGCTGGATGATTCGGGATCGATGTGCGCGGCCATGATAAAGGCGCATCGGGCCGGGCTCGGCAAGGAGCTGCGTCCTTGGATCGATAACTATGTGTCGTTCGTTTCTGGCACACAGTTTCGTCTCGCCGACGGCACACTGGCGCGCAACCGTCCGCTACCCGAGTCGCTGTGGCTGGATGATCTGTACATGAGCGTGCCGTGCCTGGCGCAGGCGGGCAAGCTGACCGGCGACGCGAAATATTTTGACGACGCCGCCCGGCAGATATTGCAGTTCGCGGATCGCATGTTCGTGAGCGAGCGCGGCCTGTTCATGCACGGCTGGGTTCAGGGCATGCAGCATCATCCGGTGTTCCCATGGGCCCGCGCCAACGGCTGGGCCATCATGGCGATGGTCGAGCTGCTGGAAGTATTGCCTGAAAATCACAAGGATCGCGCCAGGATCCTGGAGATCTATCGCGCGCATGCGGCGGCTCTCACGGCCGCGCAGGGGCATGCAGGTCTGTGGCATCAACTGCTGGATCGCCGTGAATCGTACGAAGAGACATCGGCGAGCGCGATGTTTGTCTACGGACTGGCGCGGGGAATCAACCGCGGTTGGCTCGATCCGCGGGCCTTTGGCCCGGCCGCCTCACTGGGTTGGAATGCCGTGGCGACCAAAGTGAACGCGAAGGGTCAGGTCGAAGGCACTTGCGTGGGCACCGGCATGGGCTGGGATCCGATGTTTTATATGTATCGCCCGGTGCACGTGCTGGCTGCGCACGGTTACGGTCCAGTGTTCCTGGCCGGAGCCGAGATGATTGCACTGCTGCGCTCACAGCCCGATGTCACTTTCAACGATGGCGGCGTGCACTTCGGAAAGTCCATTCCTGCCGGGCATTGAAAGCTGGCGCCGGAGGAATTCAATCCTCCGGCGCCAATTCAACTAGGGCACTACCACCGGCGAGACTGGCGCGCCATTCACCGTGCCGGTGAACACGAACTGCGAGCCGGGGTTCCGGCCGACGTGACCGGCCGCCGAATTGGTGATGGTCACATTCGTCAGCGTGGCGTTGCCTCGGGCGCCTCCCATCGCGAGGATGCCGGCGCCGCCGTTGTTGGAGTCGTCGATCCTGACGTTGGTGATGGTCACATTCGGCATCTCACCGCCGCCGGTCTTGAACTGGATGCCGTCGTAGGTGGAGTCGAAGATGTCCGTATCGCGAATCACCGCGCCGACGATGGGCTGGCCCGACGGGAACAGTGTGATCGCGCCGTATCGTTGCGCTTCGCCCCAGAACACGCCGCCGCAGCGGAACAGCCCATTGTTTGCAATCAGCGTCGTGCCCGAGAACGGCAGCGGCGAATGATCGGTCGCCAGCATGATGCCCGGGAAGGTCATGGTGTCGAAGATCAGATTGTTCTCGATGCTGTTGTTGGCGCCGCCGTAGATCGCGATGCCGTTCGCGCGCCAGGGCAGTTGCACGGTGTTGTTGGTGAAGCGATTGTCGCGACCGACGTCCGCCGACTGGTCTCTCACGAATGGATTGGCCCACACCGCCAGCGAATCGTCGCCGGTATTGCGGAAGTGCGAGTTGAACACTCGTGAGCTGCGCGTGCCGTTGCTGAAGTTGATGCCGTCCGCATAAGTGTTACGGATGCGCATGCCGGTGAACTCCAGCCCATTGCCTGGATTCCAGTAAGCGGGTGTGTCGCTGAAGTCCCGGCCCACCCACGCGCCGACGTTGACGTGCTCGATCCACAGGTTGCTGAACCGGCTGTTGGCGCCGAAGCGTCCGTTCAGGCCGTGGCCGCGATTGGCGCGATTGGTGGTCATGCCAAAGATGGCGAGGTCGGAGATCTGCACGTTGTCCTCGATCTCGAAGCCGACGTTGCCCTCGTGCGGATGATTGATGTTGCCGACGACGTTCTGTGGCTGCGTGGTCGTGTAGAGCTGCGAGTGCCACATGCCCGCGCCGCGAATCACGACATTGCGTACGCCGAGTTGGTTGAATTGGCCGCGTGTCGGGTCGGGCGTGAGAATCTTCTGTTCCTGCCGGAAGCGACCCTGTGGAATCCACACGCACTGGATCACGCCATTCTGATCGTCCATCACCGCGCGTTGAATGGCCGCTGTGTCGTCGGTGTTGTCGTTGGGTGTCGCGCCATACGTCGTGATGGAAACACAGTTCGCAGGCTGGCTGAGCGGTGGCGCGACCAGTTCCAGATCGATCAGGTCGATGATGTAGAACGTGGCCGTGTCGTTGTTATCTCGCTGCAATCGGAACCGAGTACCGGTCGGATAGGTCGTCGGCAGCAGCGCGTTCGACTCGTCGAACAGCCGTCGCGCATCGGGGCCCGGCGAGTTGCTGAGGCTCTCGGTGTCGTCGGTGGTGCCATAGAGCCAGCTGTGACGCGACGACAAGGTGATTTTCTGTACGAACGTCATGGAGCCGCCCGGCTGCGTTACATACAAGCTGATCGTCGCTTCGCTGCCGCCACCGCCAGGCGCGTCCGGAATGGAATTACGCACGACGATGGAGTTGGCGGCAGCGGTGGAAGTGAATTCCACGAACTCACCGGTGCCGTTCAAGCGCACCGACTGACGGCCAGAGGACTCGCTCGCGAAGTTGGTATGTCCGAAGGTGCGAAGCGCGTCCGCCACCAGCAAGGTGCCCTGGTAGTTCGCGCTCTCGGCTTCGAGCTCGACATAGGGCAGGGCTGCGCCACGCCCAACGACGATTCCTTGCGAGAGCGAGTTGTTGCTCTCGTTGGTCTCGGTGACGGTGTTGGTCGCATCAGTCGTGGCGGTGATGGTTGCTCCGCCGCTGGTTGCGGTCCAGCTGCCGGGGATCGTCACGCTCACCGTAGCGCCGGCGGCGATTGCCGGAGAGTTGCTGTTGTTGAGTGTCGTTGAGCCAACGACCACGCGCGTCGTCGTGCCTGCCGCCGCGGGATCGATGCCACGATTGTTCACGGACACGACGAACGTGACTGCCGCTCCAACCGCGGGATTCGGCGGATTGCTTGCAATGCCGACCACCTGCAGGTCGGGGCCGGGTGCTTGTCCGACGCTCAGCATCGGTCCAGTCGCGGCATTGTTTGTTTCGCTTTGCTCGACGATGGTGCTCGGATCATCGACTCGCGCCGACAGGGCACACGTGCCCACCGGCAGCGTGCCGATATTTGCTGTCACTGTTTGCGAAGCCCCGGCTTGCAGTACTGGAACGTTCGCGGCAGGACCCACCTGCACGCCACCGCAGTAGGCTTTCATGTTGGTCGCTGCAGGCGTCGGCGCAGTGCCTGAGTTGCTCACCGTAGCGCTCACGGTGATTGGCGTCGTTTCGTTCGGCGACGCAGGCGAGGCGGTCACGCCGGAGATTGTGAGATCCGGATTCGGGCCGGGCACACCCAGGACCTGCAATTCGGCGACCTGGCCACCGGGTGCGCCTGTATTTGCTGTGAACGACAGCCGCAGATCGGCCACCAGCGGTGCTGATGTCGGCACAGTGATCGTCACCGAATTGCCGGTGGCGGGATTGAAGGTGTATTGAGCCGAGCCAACCAATGGCACGTAGTTGCCGCCGGCCTGATCGCGCCCCTCGATGGAGAATGTTTGTGCGCGCGTTCCCCAGGCCGAATCGGGATTCAAACGCACCATGACCTGGCTGACCCGGACGTTGGATCCCATCGCGACGTTGAGCCACGCGGGAAACCCGCTTTCCCAATACGTCGCGAGATTGCCGTCGTTCGCATTACTCGCAACGAATGTATGTGTCGGCGGTGTGGACGTCATTGGTTTGCCCGCCGCCTGATCGCTCGCCGGAGCGCTGTTCACGCCGTTGCCAGTCAGCGCTACGGCCAGGGACGGATTCGAGGCGTTGGAATTGATCGTCAGCGTGCCGGACTTTGCTCCGACAGTCGTGGGCGTGAAGGTCACGCTCACATTGCACGACGCGCCGCCTGCCAGCGTTCCGCAGCCGTTCGTTTGCGTGAATTGCCCGGAGATGGTCACACCGGAGACGGTCGCCGACGCCGTGCCTGTATTACTGATCGCGACCGCGCGAACGGACGAGGTGTTGATCGTCTGATCGCCGAATGCCAGCGAGGTTGGGTTTGCGGACAGCGTCGCGGTGCCGGCGGTGACGCCTGCGCCGGTCAACCCCACCGTCAGCGAGGGATTGGAGGCATTGGAGTTCACCGTCAATGTGCCGTTCTTCACGCCAGTGCTGGTCGGACGAAAAGTCACATTGACCGTGCACGATGCGCCGGCCGCGAGCGTGGCGCAATTGTGAGTCTGTTGAAACTCACCGGAGATCGTCACGCCCGACACCGTCGCCGAGCTTGAGCCTGTGTTGGTGATCGTGACGCCGCGGGCGGCCGACGTTGTATTGATTGTTTGGTTGCCGAAGGCGTGCGAGGTCGGATTCGCGGACAGCGTCGGCTGTCCCGGCGCGCCGCCATAGATTTCAAACTCCGACACCTGGCCGGCCGGCCACGCTGTGTTCGCGGTGATATTCACGCGCACGTAGCGCGTGGTCGTCGCGGTGAATTCGATCTCGACCACGTTGGCGCTCGCCGGATTGAACGGATACCCGGCCGACGCCACGATGTTGTTGAAGCTCGTGCCGTTGCTGCTGCCCTGGATGGACATCGTTTGCGTACGCGCTTCCCAAGTCGGCGGCAGCTTCAGAACGATACGATTGATCGACGTCGGCGCGCCAAGATCCACTTGGATCCACTGCGGGAACGCATTGTTCGCACTCTCCCAGTAAGACGGCGCATTGGCGTTGGCATCGTTCGCGCGACTCGCGACGTAGTCCTGCGAGACGCTGTTCGCGGTGATGGTTTTGCCGATCGCCAGGTTGGTTCCGGGCGAGACGATATCGACGCCGGTTCCCGACAACGCGATCGTGACCGTCGGCGCACTGCTGTTGACGGTGACCGTTCCGGTGCGGTTGCCGGCCACCGTCGGTCGGAAGCTCACATTGATCGTGCAGGTCGCATTGGCCGCCAGCGTGCCGCAGTTATTTGTCTGCAGGAAATCTCCGCTCGCACTGATCGAGCTGACCGTCACCGCGCTCGTGCCGGTATTGCGCAGTGTCGCTGGCTGCGAAGCGGTGGTCGTGCCGATGGTTTGACTGCCGAAGGCGAAGCTCGTCGGCGTCACGGTCAGTCCGCTCGATACCGTTCCGGTGTAGACCTCAACCTCCGAGAGCTGACCCGCTGGCCAACCGGTATTGGCCGTGATCGTTACTCGCACGTGGCGCGCTTGCGCCACCGGGTTGACGGGAATGTTCACGACGTTGGTTCCGCTCGCGAATGTGTACTGCGCGGAGGACACGATCGTCGTGAAGTTGGTGCCATCGACACTGCCCAGGATCGACAGCGTCTGCTGACGCGTCGGCCACGAGACCGGCAGCTTCAGCACCACGCGGCCGACTGCGATGGTCGCGCCCAGGTCGACAGTGAATGATTGCGGGAACGCGTTGTTGGCGCTTTCCCAGTAGGTCTCTGCATTGCCGTCCGTGCCGTTGCTCGCCGGGAAGGCGCCTTGCGATGTGGTGGCGGACGCGGGTCGTCCCGCTGCGACGTTTGTATTCGAGCCGATGCCTGAGCCGGACAGCGCGATGGTCGTCGGCGTGTTGTTAGCGTTGCTGGTGACAGTGATCGCGCCGGTGCGATTGCCTTCGGCGGTCGGCGTGAATGTCACACTGATCGTGCACGACGCATTGACCGCAAGCGAGCTGCCGCAAGTATTCGTCTGCGCGAAGTTCCCGCTAGCGGCGATCGAGCTGATCGTCGCTGCGACCGTGCCGGTGTTCGTCAGCTGCACGTTCTGAGCGGCGCTGGTGCTGCCAACGACCGTGCTCGGGAATGTGAGACTGGAGGGCGTCGCCGAGATCACCGGCCCGGGGGCAGTGCCCGTGCCGCTCAATGAAACGCTGACGTTCCCGGCGCTGTTGTTGATCGCGAGCGAACCGGTGCGGCTGCCCGAGACGGTCGGCGTGAAAACGACATTCACGGTGCATGAGGCATTCGCGGCAAGGCTCGATCCGCAGTTGTTCGTTTGTGAGAAGTCGCCGTTGCCGCCGCTGGCGGCGATCGAGCTGATCGTGACTGAGCTCGTTCCCGAGTTGGTCACAGTGACTGCACGTGGCGAGCTACCGACACCGACAGCCTGCGAGCCGAAATCCACCGCGGTTGGGTTGACGATCAGACCTCCAACGGGTGGAGGAAAGACCGGCGTCGGCGGCGTGCCGCTGCACAGGGTCGAGTTGATCCAGCTGCCATTGCCGCCGTTGTCGTTGATGTTGAACTGACCGGCGCCCAGGCAATTCCAGATGCCGGCGCGACCGATGTTACTTGCGACGACGTTCTGGAAGCTCGCGGTTCCCGGGTCCTGGATCTGCAGGACGAAGGTGCCGACGCCTTGCACGGTGACGTCGTTGAAACTCACATTCGTGACGGGATGCCGCGCGCCGTTGCCCGAGACGAACATGATGGCGGAGTAGGGCGACTGTTG
>JBEVKA010000283.1:0-10851 GCA_040509855.1 Steroidobacter sp. | reverse complement strand
AACAGCGAAGTGAGCACCACCAGCGCGGGCATATAACTGCCCGACTGCGGCTCCGTTGCCGAAACGGCGCCGCCATTGGAATTCATCATCTTATTTCCCCCGGATCGAATGTCTGATGACTGTTCGATGGCTTGGCCATCTTTAGCTGACAACGTTGTCAGCATGCCAGAGACCGCAGCCGGGGGAAAGCGGGCTCCCAAAGAAGTGAGCGACGGAATGTCTATGCGTTCGTGCGCAGACGATCGACCGCCGCGAACAATGGAGCCGCCAGCGGCCCAGCCAACACATGCAGACTATTTGGCGTCGGACGAGCGATTCCGCGCACGCCGGACACTTTGTCGGGCTGTCCAGCGATGGAACTGTCGTTCAGATGGATACAAAGGCGGCTCGCGGCCAGTCGCAGCTCGCGAATGTTTGCCGCTCCACCGATGGCTTGAATCAATCCGCGCGCCATCGTTTCGACGCTCGCATCGACCCGTTCCGAAATTGCAGATGCTGGAGTTGGAGATATCGGCACCAACGGCGCGGGAGCCGCGCTCGCCGGGAGCCTCAAGCCGGCGCGAATCGACGAAGCGAGCTGGTCCGCGATCGGTCCGACTACGACCTGCAATGTTTCCTGCGACGGCCGCACGAATCCGCGTGCGCCGAGTGATTTCAATCCCGCTTCATCGATAGCACTCTGATCGCGAATCGCCAGCCGCAAGCGCGTGGTGCAGGCATCGATCGTGACCAGATTGCCCGCGCCACCCAAGGCGCGAATCCAGCCTTGCACGGAATCGTCCTGAGTCGTCGCTTCACCCTGCGCCTTCACGGTCTCGACTTCACGCCCCGGCGTCGCGAGATTGAAGTGCAGGATGAAAAAACGAAACAGCCCGTAATACAAACCGAAGTACGCCAGCCCGAACGGAATCAGCAGCAGCGGCTGCGTCGCCTGCTTGAAGTTCAGCACGTAGTCGAACAAACCGGCCGAGAAGCCGAAGCCGAGCCGAATATCGAGCGCGTCCATGAGCGCCATGGCGAGACCGGTCAGCACCGCGTGAATGCCGTAGAGCACCGGTGCGAGGAACATGAAGGAGAATTCGATAGGCTCGGTCACACCGGTGAGAAACGACGTCAGCGCCATCGAGAACAACATGACGCCCACCGCCGCACGACGCGCGGGCGCAGCGGTGCGATACATCGCGAGACACGCCGCCGGCAAACCAAACATCATCACTGGGAAGAAGCCAGACATGAATGCGCCGGCGGTGGGATCGCCGGCAAAGAAACGTTTCAGGTCGCCGGTGACGCCTTGATAGTCGCCGAGCAGGAACCACGCGACGTTGTTGAGGATGTGGTGCAACCCCGTGATGATGAGCACGCGATTCAACACACCAAAGGCGAACAGACCGATCGATTCGGAACCGAGCACTGCCTGACTCACCGCGTCCATACCGCGTTCGAGGATGGGCCAGCCGAAACCGAATCCCATCGCGAGCACGATGCCTGCCGTGCCGCTGGCGATCGGAACGAAACGGCGGCCGCCGAAGAAAGCGAGATAGCTCGGCAAGCGAATGTCGCTGTACTTGTTATAAAGCCAGCCGGCGATCAAACCCGATAGCAATCCCGCCGGCACGCTGAGCTTTGCCAGCTCGCGCGCACGGAATGCGGCGGCCGCCAGTTCTTGAGCTCGACCCGTCAATTCAGCAGTGACCTCGGGCGGCACGGCGATGAGCACTTCCGCACCCTTGGTGGTTACGAGATATCCAACCACGCTGGCGAGTCCCGCGGCTCCGTGATTTTCGCGCGCCAGCCCAACGGCGACGCCGATCGCAAATAACAAACCGAGGTTGGAGAAGATGGCATCGCCCGCGGCCGCGATGGCTGGGATGTTCAACAGATCCTGCTGCCCCAGCCGCAGCAGCAACGCTGCCACCGGCAACACCGCGATCGGCAGCATCAAGGCCCGGCCGACCGACTGCAAACCCGTAATCACATTTTTCATGGGGTCTCCCTCACGAGGCCACTCGGGACTCGGAGACACAGAACTCGTTCGCCAGGGTTCGCACTTCTTCGGCGGTCTCCATGGACAGCGCTTTTTGCGCGAGCGAGCGACAGGCGTCGAGAGTGAGCGTGCGAATCAAACTCTTGAGCTGCGGCACCAGCGTCGGCACCACCGACAGTTCTTTTACACCCAGACCAATCAGGATCGGCACCGCCGCCGGCTCCGACGCCAGTCCGCCACAGACGGCGACCAGCTTGTGGTTCTCATCCGCGGCATCCACTGTCAGCGCGATCAGATTCAACACGGCGGGATGCAGGCCATCGATTCGATGCGCCAGATCCGCATGGCCGCGGTCCATGGCGAGCGTGTACTGCGTCAGATCGTTGGTGCCGATGGACAGGAACTCGACTTCGTGCGCGATCTTGCCCGCGATCACGGCTGATGCGGGTGTTTCGATCATCGCGCCGACTTGCACTGGCGTGGCGATGCCAAGCTCACGTCGCACTTCGTCGAGCATGCGACGCACGGCGCGGATCTCCGCCGGATCGGTAATCATCGGCAGCAGTACGCGACACTGTTCGACGGGCTGCACTCGCAGAATCGCGCGTAGCTGCACACGAAGCAGATCGGGGCGCCACAGACTCGTGCGCACGCCTCGCAGTCCCAACGCGGGATTTTCTTCGGCGGGCAACGGTAGATAAGGAATGGGCTTGTCGCCGCCGATATCGAGTGTGCGTATCACGAGCGGGCGGCCTTCGAGTGCCTGCGCGATGCTTTGATACTGGTGCAGTTGTTCTTCTTCCGTTGGCGCCGATTCGCGCTCTAGGAACAGGAACTCTGTACGCAGCAGACCGCAACCTTCCGCGCCGTGCGTTGTAGCGACTTGCGCTTCGGCAATCGACCCGAGGTTGGCGAATACTTCGATGCGTTCGCCATCGGCCGTGCGACAGTCGACGTGAGCTGCCGCTCGCTCGCTTTGCTGACGCTGTCGTCGCTGTGACAATGTTTGTTCGGCTGCCGCCAGCGCGACCTGGTCTGGCGAGATGCTGAGGTTGCCTTGCTCGGCGTCGAGCACGAGCCATTCGCCGTCTTTGATCTCCAGCACGGCGTGGCCCAGAGCCACCAACGCTGGTACGCCCATCGCTGCGGCGAGAATCGCGACGTGCGATGTCGGGCCGCCGGCGGCCAGGCAGATGCCGGTCAGCTTCTTTGCATCTAGAGATACGAGTTGCGAAGGCTTCAAATCCTCTGCGACCAGGATCGCGCGCTCCGGCAATTCCGGAATGGCTACCGGCGCTGCACCGCTGAGGGCGAGCAGGACTTGCGATTCGAGGTCAATCAGGTCGTCGACGCGCTCGGACATTCGCTGATCGCCCAGCGCTCGCAATGTATCTGCACTATCGCGCACCGCGCGTCGCCAGGCGAATGCGGCGCTCTTGCCGCGAGAGATTGCTCGTCGAGCGGAGGCGACCAGTTCCCAGTCGTCGATGAATTCCAGATGGGCGGTGATGACTTCCTTGGCTGCGCCCTGCGAGTGCTGCGCGAGCTGATTCAAACGCGCTCTCACTTCATCGCGCGCACGCTCGAACTCAGCGCTCTCGTGACCGATACCGCGGCCAGCCTCGACCACTGGGATTTCAGCTGCTTTGAGCGTGACCGCCCGACCCACGGACAAGCCGCGACTCGCAATCACACCTCGCAGACGGTTTGGCTTGGAGGTGGCCTGCTCTGATGCGCGGCGCTCTTCTGATTCGGATCGCGCTGTGGCTTGCGTTGGCTTGGCGGCGTGAGAAGCAGAATGCGTCTCTCGAATGCCAAGAATCGTTTCCTTGAGCTGCTCGATCACACGCTGCGCATCCGGGCTGGCGGCGATGAGGGCGATTTCGTCGCCGCGCTTCACGCCGAGCGACATGATCGACACGGCGCTGCGAGCGTTGGCGGAGCGATTGTTCGCAGAGACGGTGATCTCGAAACTCTGCGCCTTGGCGAAATTCGCGATCAGTGCGGCGGGACGGGCATGGATGCCGTGCTCCAAGGGAACGGCGAAGCTCACCGTGACTTCCTGAGCGCGAGCCTGAGTTGCGCCAGACACAGCCGCCGCGACCGGTCGAATCTCGAAAATCACATCGCCAACATCCACCCCGCGATCGGCTCGCAGACTGCTCAAAGCGAAACGATCGCCGTTGGTCACGAGAACCGGCGTAATCAAACTCTTCGCGCCCTGCGCGAGCACATCGAGATCGAATTTGAGCAGCGCCTGGCCACGCTTTACACGCGAGCCTTGCGACACCAACGCCTCGAACCCCTTCCCCGCCAGCGCAACGGTATCGATGCCGACATGCATCAGAATCTCGGCGCCATTGTCGGCTCGCACAGCGACGGCATGTTTGGACGTGGCGACGGAGATCACCTCGCCATCGCAAGGCGCATGCAACGTGTCGCCGGTGGGATCGATGGCGACACCGTCGCCGAGCAGGCGCTGAGCGAACACCTCATCAGGTGTCTCATCCAGCGGCGCACACCAACCGCGCAAAGGTGAATGCAACGTCACAGCCGAATCAGTCATTGAACGGACCCCTGCGCGCCGCTGGCGCCGAGCAACTCCACCGAGCCGAGCACCCAGATCGGATCGAGGGTCTTTTGCGTGAAGGTGAAGCACAGATCGTGCTTGCCGGCCCGAGGCGGAATCGTCGCCGGCGGCAACTTGGTTACCGCATGATTTGTAACTGCCAATGCAAGCGGCAGCACCGCGATACGTTCACCGCTGCAACCATCGACACGCACTTCGAGTTCGCCCACCGGCGTCGCGGGCGCGCGCAGCTTGATCTGCTTCACGGCGTCGCCGATCTGGAAGTTGAATGGCACCTGCCCCACCTCGGCGCTGATCGCAGTCACAGCGGACAAATCCGCCTCCTTGAAGAGCCAGCAAGGCTCCATGATGTCGACCAGGAACGTAGCGCGTTCGCCATACACAGGCGCGTCATCCTCCAGCGACAGCGCGATCTTGTCACTGCACAGATTCAGCTCATGACTGGTGCGACGATTCGCCTGCAGCGTTCGCGGCGGCAATGCCTCGGCATAGCGAGTGTTCAACGCCTTGTAACGTTCCTGCTGGGCCGGCAAGCGCGCCGAGAAATCCGCCCAATTCTTTTTGGCCGCGGGTGACCAGGCAATCTCGGCGACGGCAGCAGCGCGAGGAAACGCCATATATTCCAGGCGATCGGGCGTGCGCATGTATTCCGTCCAGAGATTCGCCTGCAAACCGAGAATGTGCTTGCGCTGCGTCTCACTCAGAGCGGCGGGCATGGGATCGAAACCATATACTTGCTCGACCGAGACGATGCGACCGCGGCCGGGAATGGGAACATCCACCGGACGATTGTCGAAATACAAAATGGGCCACGGCGACAACACCGCATCGTGCCCCGAAGAAGCCGCAGCGACCGCGCCGTCGATGCCACGCCATGACATCACAGTCGCATTCGGCGCCAGCCCGCCTTCGAGAATCTCATCCCAGCCGATCAGCCGGCGGCCTTTGCCGCTCAGGAATTTCTCCATGCGCGTGATGTAGTAGCTCTGCAGCTCATGCTCGTCCTTCACACCAAGCTCACGCATGCGCGCCTGCACTTTGGCCGACGCCTTCCACTGATCCTTCACGGCCTCATCGCCACCCACATGGATGTACTGGCCCGGAAACAGCTCGATGACTTCCGTCAGCACGTCCTCGAAAAACTTGAACGTGGTTTCCTCGACATTGAACAGGTTTTGATAAATGCCCCAATCGGCCGGCACCTGCGTCACCGCTTCAGGCACTACCGCCAGCTGCGGATAAGCGGCGATCGCCGCGCTCGCATGACCGGGCAGGTCGATCTCAGGCACGACCGTGATGTGGCGTGAGGCTGCGTAGGCCACGATCTCACGCACCTGATCCTGTGTATAGAAGCCACCATACAACTGCGGCTTGCCGGTCGCCGGATCGATGTTGGCCGCGGGCGCCTGCCCGGCAGGAACGCGCCACGCACCGACCTCGGTGAGCTTGGGATATTTCTTGATCGCAAGCCGCCAGCCCTGGTCATCGGTGAGATGCCAATGGAACACGTTGAACTTATGCAGCGCCATCACGTCGATGAACTTGCGAATGGATTCCGGCGACTGATAGTGCCGCGCCGAGTCCAGCATCAAACCGCGCCACGCGAAACGAGGCGCGTCGTCGATCTTGACCGCGGGTAGCACCAGTTCATCGCCACGCTTCGTAATCAGTTGCCAGAGCGTGACCGCGCCATAGAAGAGGCCGCGAGGATCGCTGGCATTGACGACGACCTTCTCGGGAGAGACGACGAGCGAATAGCCCTCGGCGCTGCCGTTGCTGTCGCCGGGCGTAAGTGTGAAACGAACGACGTTGCCGTTGCCGGCAGGGTCGAGGTCAACACCCTGCGTACGACTCACCAGCTCGACGAAATAATCGGCGACGCGTTTTGCTTCGACGCTGTCGCCGACTTCGAGGCGCGTCGCCGGAGTAATGACGAACTCGCCGACGCCACGCTCGAGATCCCGAGGCACGGGCACGAGCGCGATCGAAGCAGCCGTATCCGAGGGCGGCGGTGTCGATTGTGAACCGCAACCCGATAGAGCGAGCGCGGCCAGCGCTCCGATGACGATGTGCCTCGATTTCATGGGTACCCGCACGACTGTACCGCGCACGCCTGCCGGCGCGCGGTTCAGCCCCCTGTCATTACACCAACCAGGAAATCCGGGAAGGCTGCGGGCGAGAATGCCCGCAGCCCCAGGCTGTCACAACACGGCCGTTACAACGCAGCCGACTACAACGCGAATCGTACTCCGGCGAAGTAGCGGCGGCCGTTCTTGTAGATGGCCAGCGGACGATTTTCTTCGCCGCCGTACTCGTAGTGAGTTTCATCGAGCATGTTCAGCACCTGCGCGGTCAGCTCGATGTGGTCCGTCAGCCGCCAGCCGAAGGACGCATCCAGTTGCGCGTACTCGTCGTTGGTGACGGCCACGCCACCACGACCGATCTCGCGGAAGTACTTCGAACGCCAGCCGTAGGTCAGGCGGGCGTTGATGGTGCCGTTGTCGTAGTACGGCGTGAGATTGATGGTGTGCTTGGAGCTGAACGGAATCTCCAGGCCCTCGTCGGTGCCGCCATCCGCATAGGTGTAGTTCGCCTGCAGGCCGAAGTCACCCCACAAGCCAGTCTGGTAAGTCAGCTCCGAGCCGCGAATCTCACCGCCCGAACCGTTGCGAGGGCGCGAGACGCTGTAAGTCTCCACCTGCCCGGTCAGGATGTTGAACTGCTGCTCGTCAGCCGCCTGGCGCACGATGAAGGAGCGGACGTCCTTATAGAAGAACGTCAGCGCGAACAGGCTCTCCTCGCCCAGATACCACTCGCCGGACACGTCGAAATTGCTGGCGCGATACGGGTCGAGATCGGGATTGCCGCCGTTGCCCGAGTTCACCGTGTCGAGCAGTTCCAGGAACGACGCGAGATCCGAGAAGTTCGCGCGCGCCATGGTGCGTGAGGCAGACATGCGCAACACGACGTCATCGCTTATATCGAACGCGAAGTTGAAGCTCGGCAGCCAGTCGTTGTAATCCTTCGAGACCGTGTTCGGCACGAAGTTGCCGGCCGCGCCCTGCGCGGTCGAACCGTTGCTGGTCTGATCGGTCATCACATAGCGCAGACCGACGTTGCCGCGGAAACCCTGGCCGTTGAAATCGAACTGCGTGTAAGCGCTGGTGATCTCTTCTTCCACGCTGAACGCCGCTGCCGGGAATGCAGGCAACGAACCGGCAGTGACGGCGGCAAGCGTGAACGGATTGCGCAACGCCGCCCCGCGCACGAAGCTTTCCAACGCGCCACGATTCACGACCGTCCAGTTCTCCAGATCGGAGCTGACATCCGCGCCGCTGAGCATGTTGCCGGGCGTGTTGCCACCGGCGAAGTTCGACAGCGACTGTCCCGCGAACGCTGTTGGATTGATGTTGGCCAGGCGCGCTTCCTGAGTGGTCTCGTGCTCGCGATACTTGATGCCGGCGCGCAATTGAGTGATCGGGCCCCAGCTGAGCTCGCGCGTGAAATCGCCTTGCAGGTACTGCTCTTCGTCGTGCGTCGGCTGCTGGCGGGACTGACCGAAGCCGATGCCGGGCATCGACGCCGGATTGGTGGGGTCGTTATCGAAGGTGACCGACGCCCGCTCGTTGCCGATGTCGTAGCTGAAACCGCCCAACGCCTCGTACTCGAGGAAATATTGTTGCTGAGTGCCGCCATCCGCTTCGGTGGTGCCGACGGTGGCGCTGCTGGTCCAGCCGTCGCCACGCCAGTCGGCGCGCAGATCGACAGCGTAGGTCTCTACTTCCGAGCGCCGTGAAATGGCGTCGAGCAACGTCAGGCCGTTGGAGAAATCCGCGCTGGTCACCACACCGTCGCTGATCCCGACGCTGGTGGCATTCGGCGCCGACAGCGAGTGGCCGATGAAGGCGTAGCGGCTCTGGTTGAAGTTGTCGTATTCGGCGTTGACGAACAGACCGGTCAGGTTGAGCTCGAAACTGTCACTGGGCTTCAACTGCACGCCGAGCGTGCCGCTGGTGCGCTTACGCTCCTGCTCGAACAAGGCGGAGTTGATGGCGTTCGGAAACACCACGGAAGGATCGCTGACCAGGCCGGCGGGGAAACCCGCGCCGCGCGCCGACGGATAGCTGAATGTTTCAATGCCGTGGCGAGACAGCTGCTCTTCGGACTGAAGCGCAGTGATGAGCACACCGAAGGTATCGGCGTCGTTCTTCCAGCTGTACAGCGCCGAGTAGTTCGGCGAGCCTTCCTCGGCGCGATCGTTATATGCATAGTCGAGCGCGGTGCGCAGCGTGCCCGCCGGCAAATCGATCGGACGGCGAGTGTGCAGAATCACGGTGCCGCCGATGCTGCCTTCGTCGATGCGAGCTTCGGGGCTCTTGTAGACCTCGATGCTCTCGACGATCTCGGGCGCGAGCAGCGTGTAATTGAAAGTGCGGCCGGGGGAATCGAGGATGAACCAGTCGGCGGACGCCACCGTCTGGCCATTGAGCAGCGTACGATTCAACGATGGATCGGTGCCGCGGATGCTGACACGCTCGCCCTGGCCGAACTGGCGATCGATGGTGACGCCGGGCACGTGCGACAACGACTCGGCAGCGTTCTTGTCCGGGAACTTGCCCATGTCCTCGGCCGAGATGGCGTCGACGATGGCGGTGGCTTCGCGCTTGGTTTCGACCGATTCACGCAGACTGCCGCGAATGCCGGAGACCACGACTTCTTCGATCTCGCCGCCACCGGATTGCGTTTGGGCGAACGCCGCCGTCTGGCACAACGCCAGAGTGACAGCCGCGCCGATTAAAGTGTTTCGCTTGCTCATGCTGCTCCCTACCCCTGTTGTTTATGTCGATCAGACCAATATAGGTCCACTATAGTACCAGTCGTCTGGAAATGCCAAGCCCCACCAGCCCGCTTTTTCATGCCCCATTTTTGCTGGTTTCATAGGCCCTTATGCACCAGGGTGGGCGCAAGGACATGATTATTGGTATTGCATTGGTAATATTTGAATGGCATCTTGAGCCGCGAAAACGGCATCACAACCAAGGCTTCCCGGCGTTCGAAGGAGAGGGGAATTGATCTCGCTGACTGAGCATTTGCGGCCACTCGATGAGGCCAGCACGCTGCCGCTGTACCAGCAGTTGCAGCGCAAGCTGCGTCTGGCGATCGAAAACCGCATTCTCGGTCCCGATGACGCCCTGCCCCCCGAGCGCGATCTGGCCGAAGAGCTCGCGGTGTCGCGCATCACGGTGCGAAAAGCGGTCGATGGCCTGGTCGAAGAAGGCCTGCTGATTCGCAAACAAGGCTCCGGCACGTTCGTCAGCAATCGCGTCGAGAAAAATTTCTCCAAGCTCACCTCATTCTCCGAAGACATGCGCGCTCGTGGTCGCAAGCCTCGCAGTGTCTGGCTCAATCGCGCGGCCGGCACGGTGACGCCCGAGGAATCGTTGACGCTGCGTTCCAGCCCGGGCACGCCGGTGTATCGCTTTCACCGAATTCGCTATGCCGACGAAGCGCCAATGGCGTTGGAATATGCAACGGTGCTGGCCGATTGCCTGCCTTCCGTCGAATCGGTGGAAACATCGTTGTATGAAGCATTGGAGCGCACCGGCAATCGCCCGGTGCGGGCTCTGCAACGTTTGCGCGCGGTGTTGTTACGAGCCGAGCAGGCAACCCTGCTCAAAGCGCAGGAAGGCGATGCGGGTTTGCTGGTGGAGCGCGTCGGCTTTCTCAAGGACGGTCGTGCGGTCGAATTCTCACAATCGTTTTATCGCGGCGACATCTATGATTTCGTCGCCGAGCTCAGCGCATCCTCATGACCATGGGAACGGACAGCCGCATGTTCAGCGAAGCCGCGCAGGCGCCCGAGGTGGTGCGCGGCCAACTGGAGAACAACGCGGTCAACGTGCGCCGCATCGGCGCCCTGTTGAGAGAAATGAGCCCACGCGCAGTGGTGACTTGCGCGCGCGGCAGCTCGGATCACGCGGCGACCTTCGCGAAGTATTTGATCGAGTCGCACACCAAACTGCTGACCACATCAGCAGCGCCTTCGATGAGCTCGCTGTACGACGCGCAACCGGATCTGCGCGGCGTCGTTTTTCTCGTGATCTCACAGTCCGGCAAGAGCCCCGACCTGCTCGCCTCCGCCGAAAGCGCCAAGCGCAACGGTGCTTGCGTGATCGCGCTGTGCAATTCGCCAGCGTCGCCGCTCGCGCAGATGGCTCATCACACGATTGCGTTGAGCGCCGGGCCGGAAAGGAGCGTCGCCGCGACGAAGTCCTAT
>JBEVKA010000282.1:0-10089 GCA_040509855.1 Steroidobacter sp. | reverse complement strand
CCGAGGATGTCGCCCAGGAAGCGTTCATCAAGGCGTACCGGGCATTGCCGGCCTTCCGCGGCGACAGCGCTTTCTACACGTGGCTGTATCGGATCGCGATCAACACGGCCAAGAACGCGCTGGTGTCGCAGCGGCGCCGGCCGGTGGATTTCAATCTGGACCTGCAGGACCCGGATCAGTACGAGCGGCAGGCCAGGTTGAAGGAGGCGGATACCCCCGAGGGTGTGCTGCTGACGGATGAGATTCGCACCGTCGTCGAAGAGGCGATGGAGCAACTGCCCGAAGACCTGCGCACGGCCATCGTGCTGCGCGAGTTGGAGGGTTTGTCATACGAGGAGATAGCCGAGGCCATGGATTGCCCGGTCGGTACGGTTCGTTCGCGCATCTTTCGCGCGCGCGAGGCGATCGACAAAAAGCTCAAGCCGCTACTGGATTGAACGTGGACGGACATTGAATTGAACCGAGGAATACTGGCAATGTTGGCGGATGTGGTCAGCCTCGTCGTAACGCGCCGATCGACGCATGAGTGAACGCATGAAGGATGCCCTGAACGAACAGCTTTCAGCCTGCCTGGACGGTGAACTGCCGCCGGCGGAGCTCGACCTGCTACTGAAGCGGGTCGGCAAGGAGGCTGAGCTGCGCGATGCCATCGGTCGCTACTCGCTGATCGGCGAGGCCATGCGAGCTGAACGCCCCGCGGTGGCCTCGCGCGATTTCGCCAGCAAAGTGATGGCCGCCGTCGCTCGAGAAGAGCCACTGAAGGTGCCCGTCGCCGCCCCGATTCCGGAACGGCCCGCGGTGGCCGCTTCCAACAAGACTTCACCCGCGGTTCGCTACCTGCGCCCGGCATTCGGTATGGCCATCGCTGCTGGCGTTGCCGCCGTCGCCGTGTTGACCATGCAGCCGATCGGCCAGCCGGAGTTCCCGGTCGGTGGCCAAGGACAGCCGCTGGTGGCCGCGAACGAATCTACTGTGGTGGCCCCGGCCACCGAGACCGACGACAGCTATGTCGTGCCGACGTCGACTTCCAACTCGGCGTTCATCCCGGCCACGCGGCTGACCAACTACGTAGTCGCGCACAGTGAATATTCCTCGCCGCTGGGCCGCCGTTCAGTGTTGAGCGGTGTGTTGGCCGACGACGAGGAAGTCGAAGGTGTGGACGGCGCCACCGACGATCAAGACGCGCCAGTTCAGGTTTCGATCAGCGAAGACGGTGCTCCGGAACGTTGATGGCTTCCTTGCGTACAGCTGTTTTCAGACCGCTCACTCTGTTCGCCGCGGCGCTCGCGGCAATGACTTCAGCTCATGCCGGCGACCGCGAGGCACGGCAGTGGCTGGAGCGCATGTCCGAAGCGCTGGCCACGCGCAATTACGAAGGCCGTTTCTTCCACCTGCGCGATTCCCGTTCCGAGGCGATGCGGATCTTTCATCGCGTCGACAAGGGCAAGGTCACCGAGCGTTTGGTGTCCCTGGACGGCAGCGGCCGCGAGATCATTCGCAACCAGACCGAAGTGATTTTCTATCTGCCAGATCGCCGCACGGTGCTGGTGGAAAAGCGCACCGAAGCCAGCACTCTGCTGGCCGCGGTGCCGAGCTATAACGAAGAGCTCGAAGCCCACTACAACATCGAGCGCGGGCCGTTCACCAAGGCGCTGGGTCGTCGCACCCAGGTCATCATGGTTCAGCCGCGCGATCAGTTCCGCTATGGCTACAAGCTGTGGCTCGACGATGAAACGGCGATGCCGCTCAAGTCTCAGCTGTGCGACCGGACCGGCAAGGTGATCGAGCAGATCCTGTTCGCCGAACTCAACTTCCGTGATCGCATTCCCGCCGATAGTTTGAAGCCGTCCATTTCCGGCGAAGGTTTTCGCTGGGTGAGGCAGGACCAGCAGCAACAGCCACAACTGGCGACCAACCAGGCCGGTTGGGGCGCGATTCGGTTGCCGGCGGGATTCCGGCTGACGGCCTGGCGAGTGCAGTTCATCGCCGGCTCCAGCGTGCCGGTCCAGCACCTCGTGTATTCGGACGGTCTGGCGTCCGTGTCGGTGTTCATCGAGCCGGCCGATCCGCGCTCGCAGCCCATGAAAGGTCTGGCGCAGGTGGGCGGAGCATTCGCGTTCTCACGCGCCCTCGATGGCCATCAAGTCACGGCTGTAGGTGAAGTGCCGCCAGTGACGGTCGAGGCGATTGCCGCCAGCGTCACCAAGGAAGACGCCGCGCGCGTTGAAACACCCAAGGAAGCGCCCAAGCCGGAGCCCGCGCCCCCGGCGACGGCTCAGCAGCCTCAGCGTTGACCATGGTCCAGTGGACCGTGCTCAGCCGGGCCGAATGCAGCCTGTGCGAGCAGCTGCTGACCGAACTCGCCGAAATCCTCAGTCCCGCCGACGCCGCCCGAGTCCGCGTCGTCGATGTCGACCAGGATCCGGAACTGGCCCGTAAATACGGCCATCGCGTTCCAGTACTGCTCGCCGACGGCGAATTCGTTTGCGACTACCGGCTCGATCGCGAGCGCGTGGCCGCCCACGCCGCGCCTTGAGCCCGGTGCTCAAGCTTTACGCCAACTTGCGAGCGTTAACCCCGCTATAATCCGCCGCCGCTGGCCACCCCGGTCCGCGTCTACTGGCCGCACTCACTCAAGTCTTCTGATGAAGCTGATCCGCAACTTTTCGATCATTGCGCACGTCGATCATGGCAAGTCCACGCTCGCGGACCGCTTCATCCAGCTGTGCGGCGGCCTGGAGGCGCGCGAGATGGAGGAGCAGGTGCTCGACTCCATGGATCTCGAGCGTGAGCGCGGCATCACCATCAAGGCGCAAAGCGTGTCCCTGCGCTACAAGGCGCGCGACGGGCAGACGTATCAATTGAACATGATCGACACCCCGGGCCACGTCGACTTCTCGTATGAAGTCTCGCGTTCGCTGGCGGCGTGCGATGGCGCGCTGCTGGTCGTGGACGCAGCTCAGGGCGTCGAGGCGCAGAGCGTAGCGAACTGTTACACGGCGCTCGAACAGGGCCTGGAAGTCGTGCCGGTGCTCAACAAGATCGATCTGCCGTCGGCCGATCCGGATCGCGTCATCAAGGAGATCGAGGAGATCATCGGCATCGAGGCGACCGACGCGATGCGCGTCAGCGCCAAGACCGGCGAGAACGTGCCGGAGCTGCTGGAAGAACTGGTCCGCCGCGTTCCGCAGCCGAAGGGCGATCCGACCGCGCCGCTACAGGCGCTCATCATCGATTCGTGGTTCGACAACTATGTCGGCGTCGTGTCGCTGGTGCGCGTGATGAATGGCTCGCTGCGCATGGGGCAGAAGATTCGCGTGTGGTCGACCGGCCGCGCGCACACCATCGACAAGCTCGGTCGCTTCACGCCCAAATCCCTGGCGAGCGAATCGCTGGAGACCGGCGAAGTCGGTTTCGTGATCGCCGGCATCAAAGAAATCAACGGCGCGCCGGTGGGCGACACCATCACGCTGGACAATCGTCCGGCGAGCGAGCCGCTGGCGGGTTTCAAACAAGTACAGCCGCGCGTGTTCGCGGGCCTGTTCCCGGTGAACTCGGAAGACTACGAGAACTTCCGGGACGCGCTCGCCAAGCTCAAGCTCAACGACTCGGCGCTGCATTACGAGCCCGAAGTCTCGACCGCGCTGGGCTTCGGTTTCCGTATCGGCTTCCTCGGCCTGCTTCACATGGACATCGTGCAGGAGCGCCTGGAACGTGAGTACAACCTGGAGCTGATTACCAGCGCGCCGACGGTGGTGTACGAAGTCCTGCGCACAGACGGCGCGACCATCAACGTCGACAATCCGTCCAAGCTGCCGCCCAGCAACGAGATCGAGGACCTGCGCGAGCCCATCATCACCGCCAACATCCTGCTGCCGCCCGATTACGTCGGCGCGGTAATCACGTTGTGCACGGAGAAACGTGGCCGCCAGACCAAGATGCTGTATGTCGGCAACCAGGTATCCCTGCAGTACGAGATGCCGCTCGCCGAAGTGGTGCTGGATTTCTTCGACCGGCTCAAATCGGTGAGCCGCGGCTATGCTTCGTTCGACTATGAATTCAACCGGTTCGAAACCGCGCCGCTGGTGAAGCTCGACGTGCTCATCAACGGCGATCGCGTCGATGCGCTATCGCTGATCGTGCATCGCGATAACGCTTATGCGCGCGGCCGCGAACTGGTCGACAAGATGCAGGAGCTGATTCCCCGGCAGCAATTCGAAATAGCGGTGCAGGCCGCGATCGGTGCTCACGTGGTGGCGCGCGCCACGGTGAAAGCCCTGCGCAAGAACGTCACCGCCAAGTGCTACGGCGGCGACATCTCGCGCAAGCGCAAGCTGCTGGAGAAGCAAAAGGAAGGCAAGAAGCGCATGAAACAAGTGGGCTCGGTGGAGATCCCGCAGGAAGCCTTCCTGGCCGTCCTGCAGGTAGGTAAGGATAAGAAAGCATGATCTTCGATTTCTCGTTCATCCTGGTCGCGGCCACTCTGCTGACCGGACTGATCTGGGGCGTGGATACCTGGGTGTTCAAACCCAAGCGCGTCCGCGAAGCCGTCGCCGGCGGTGGACCGGGCACGAGCAGTTCAGCCGCGGACCATGTGCGAGAGCCGATCGTGGTCGAGTACGCGCGTTCGTTCTTTCCCGTGATCCTGATCGTGCTGGTGATCCGCTCGTTCCTGTTCGAGCCGTTCCGCATTCCTTCCGATTCCATGATGCCGACGCTGCTCGACGGCGACTTCATTTTCGTCAACAAGTTTTCCTACGGCCTGCGGCTGCCGGTGGTGAATTCCAAGATCGTCGCCATCGGCCAACCCCAGCGCGGCGACGTGATCGTGTTCCGGCTGCCGCGCGATCCGGCCACCAACTACATCAAGCGGCTGGTCGGGCTGCCGGGCGACCACATCGTGGTGCGCGGGCAGAACCTGTACATCAACGGCGAGCGCGTGAAAGTCGACATGGTCGGCATCTACGAGGGCCATGGCCACGACGGCGCCCAGCTCGCCACCGAGCATCTCGGCGCGATCGACCATCAGGTGTTGTATCTGCCGGATCGCTACACGCGCGACTACGATGAGGTGGTGCCCGAAGGGCATTATTTCTTCATGGGCGACAACCGGGACAACAGCCGGGACAGCCGCTTTCCAGAGGTCTGGTTCGTGCCGGAGCGCAACCTGGTCGGCAAGGCCGTGCGCATCTGGCTGAACTGGGACCTGCCGAACGCGCCAATCTGGGACCGGATCGGCGATCCGATTCGCTGATTGGGGTATCTTGACGGCATTTTTCCAGCGTTGAGCGGAGTATCAAACATGCGTTCTCGTCAGCGTGGCGCCACGGCCCTCGGAACGTTGTGCATCGTCGCGGTGCTTGGCATGGGGGTATACGGCGTGATCCGCCTGTTCCCCGTGTACATGGAATACATGGCAGTGGCGCGCGCCATGGAACAGACCGCCAAGGAAGCTTCCGGCAACCCGACCACGCCGAACGAACTGCGTCAGTCGCTGGATCGTCGCTGGGCGATCGAAGACATCAAGAGCGTGCAGCCCAAGGAAATCGAGATCAAACGTATCGGCAAGGGCTTCACCATGCGGGCGTTCTACCGGGCCGAGGTGCCATTCGTCGGCAACGTTTCACTGGCGGCGCAATTCGATAAAACGGTCGATGTCAGTATCGGTTCGTAACTTTCCCCCCGTATGGGGCCAGCGGTGAAGACGGCGCGCGAATGGGTGCGAGACGCGCTCGGCTACGACTGTAGCGACACCGAGCTGTTGGAAGAGGCGCTGACCCATCGTAGCGCCGGTGGCTCCCACAACGAACGCTTGGAATTCCTTGGCGACGCAGTGCTGAACTGTGTCGTCGCCAAGCTGGTGTTCGATGCATTCACCGACGCCGACGAGGGCGATCTGTCGCGCTTCCGGGCCAGCCTGGTGAGCGGCGAGGCGCTGGCGGTGATCGCCGCCGAAATCGATCTCGGCAATCAACTGCGGCTCGGGTCGGGTGAGCTGAAGTCGGGCGGCTTCCGACGCAAATCCATTCTGGCCGATGCGCTCGAAGCCTTGTTCGGGGCGGTGTATCTCCACGGTGGCTTCGAAGCGGCGGCGCAGGTCGTCGAGCACTTGTTCATTCCGCGGCTCGACCGGTTGCCGAGCGCGGCAGAATTGAAAGATCCCAAGACGCGCCTGCAGGAAGCTCTGCAGGCGCGCGGTTTGCCGCTGCCATCATATGCAGTCGAATCTATTTCCGGCGAGGCGCACAATCAGCTCTTCCAGGTGCGCTGCGCGGTGAACTCGCTGGGATTGAAGGTATCCGCCAGTGGCGCGAGCCGGCGCCGCGCCGAGCAGGCCGCCGCACAGTTGTTATTGAATGCACTCAAAGAGACTCAGCAGGGAATATCGTGACGGATGATGTGGGCCTAGATTCGACGGACGCCGCGGCTGAGCAGATTCCCGCCAATTATCGCTGCGGGTTTGCCGCGATCGTCGGCCGCCCCAATGTCGGCAAATCCACGCTGCTCAATGCACTGCTCGGTCGCAAGATCAGCATCGTCAGCCCCAAGCCGCAGACCACTCGTCATCGCATCCTCGGCATCCTGACGCGGCCCGCCGAGCAGATTATTTTCGTCGATACGCCAGGCATGCATTCAGCCGGTCGTCGCGCCATGAACCGTCACATGAATCGCGCGGCGCTCGCTTCTTTGCAGGACGCCGACGTGAATATGTTCGTGGTCGACGGGCTGAGCTGGAGCGAAGACGATCAGCGCGTGCTCGACACGCTCAAGCAACAGAGCCGTCCCATCATCCTGGTGCTCAACAAGGTCGACAAAGTGACGCCGCGCGAGCGGTTGTTGCCGTACATCGAAGAGCTCAGTCGTCGCGCCGAGTTCGTCGAGATCGTGCCGCTGTCGGCGCTCAAGCACAGCAACCTTCAGCAGCTGCCGTCCATCATCGCCAAACATTTGCCGTTGTCGCCGCCGCATTTCCCGGCGGATCAGATCACGGATCGCAGCCCTGAATTCCAGGCGGCGGAAATCGTCCGCGAAAAGCTCACTCTGCGTCTGCGCCAGGAATTGCCGTATGGACTCACCGTGGTGCTCGAGCAGTTCAAGGAAGAAGACGGACGGCTGCTGGTGAACGCGGTGATCTGGGTCGAGCGCACCGGGCAGAAAGCCATCGTCATCGGCCAGGGCGGCGAGCAGCTCAAAGAAGTGGGCCGCGCCTCGCGCATCGAAATGTCCCACCTGTTCGGCCGGCCCGTGCACCTGGAGCTGTGGGTGAAGGTGAAGGAGAACTGGTCGGACAACGAAATGGCGCTCAAGCAGCTGGGCTACGAAATGTAGGAGGGAAGTGACTGGTGACTACTGACTACTGACTAGCTGGAAGCCGCGCATCGCTTTCTGACCAGTCAGTAGTCACCAGTCAGTAGTCACTTCGAAATTTGCCTCAGATACATCTTCAACCCGCGTACGTTCTGCACCATCGGCCGTACCGGGACACGAGCAGAATCCTCGAACTGTTCACGCGTGACCACGGTCGCGTGTCGGTGTTCGCACGCGGCGCTCGCGGCGGCAAATCGGGTTCCAGCCTCATCTCCATCCTGCAACCGTTCAATCGTCTGCTGGTGTCGTGGAGTGGCCGCGGCGAAGCCGGTCAGCTCACCGGCGCCGAGTTCGACGGCGCCATGCAGCCGTTGCCGCCGGATCGGCTGGTGCACGGTTTTTATTTGAACGAGCTGTTGCTGAAGCTGTTCGCACGCCACGACAGCCATCCCGATGTATTCGCGCTGTACGCGCAGACGCTGGATCAACTCAAGCACCAGGACGCGGTGCGCCCGTTGCGACTGTTCGAGAAGCGTCTGCTCGAAGCGATCGGTTATGGCCTGGCGCTGGAGCGCGATGTTCACGACGACCTGCCGATCGAGCCCGCCGCGTCGTATCACTATCGCCTGGAACAGGGGCCAGTGCGAGTGCATGCCGTCGCAGAAAACACGTCGGTGTACTCCGGCTCATCGCTGCTCTCGCTGGCCCGAGAAGAGCTGTCGGACGCAGCTGTTTGCGCCGATGCGCGCCGCCTGTTGCGAGCTGCGTTGGATCGCTGCCTGGATGGTCGCGAGCTGCGCAGCCGGCAAGTGATGCTGGCGTTGCGAAAGGGAAAATGACAGCATTCCGCAATGATTCATCTGGGCGTCAATGTCGATCACGTCGCCACGCTTCGGCAGGCGCGACGCACTACTTATCCCGACCCGCTGTTCGCCGCGCTGATCGCGGAGCAGGCCGGTGCCGATAGCATCACCATTCATTTGCGTGAAGACCGTCGGCACATCCAGGATCGTGACGTACGCATGTGCAAGGACGCGCTCCAGACGCGGCTGAACCTGGAGATGGCGGCGACCGACGAGATGGTGCGCATCGCATTGGAAGTGCGGCCGCCGGATTGCTGCCTGGTGCCCGAGAAACGAACTGAAGTGACCACCGAAGGCGGTCTGGACGTCGTCGGTCAGCAGGACGCGCTGAAAAAAATCTGTGCGCAGCTGGCGCAGGCGGGCATTCGTGTTTCATTGTTCATCGATCCGGATCCAGCGCAGCTGGAGGCGTCGGTGCGCGTCGGCGCGCCGGTCGTTGAATTGCACACCGGCGCTTATGCCGAAGCGGTCGGCGAGCATCGCGCTCGCGAACTCAAACGTATCGAATCAGCGGCGCGTCACGCTGCGAATCTCGGGCTCACGGTGCACGCTGGCCATGGTTTGCACTATCACAACGTGCAGCCCGTCGCGGCCATTCCCGAGATCGTGGAATTGAACATCGGCCATGCGATCGTCGCGCATGCCGTCATTCACGGCCTGGCGTCGGCGGTGTCGGAGATGAAGCGCCTGATGCTGCAGGCCCGGCCCAGATGATGTCCCGGTCGCCCACGTCCGAGTCACGATGATCCACGGCATCGGCACCGACGTCGTGCAGATCCAGCGCATCGAACGGCTGTATGAAAAGTACGGCGAGCGCTTCGTCGAACGTTTGTTGTTGCCTTCGGAAGCGGAGGCGTTTCGCGGTCAGAGTCGGCCGGGCCGGTTTCTCGCCATGCGTTTCGCCGCCAAGGAAGCCATCGTCAAAGCCATGGGCACGGGATTCGCGCACGGGATCTGGATTCGCGACGTCGGCGTCGCCGCCAACGAATTCGGCCGGCCGGGCATCGTCTGGTCGGAACGCGGCCAGCGGATGCGCGAACAGCTCGGCATCGGCGAAGGTCACATTACGCTCACCGACGAAGCCGGGCTGGTGGTGGCGGTCGCGGTCCTGATGCGGCGAAACGCCGGCTAGTAAATCTTTATGCCCATTTTCGTTTTCGATATCGAAACCATTCCCGACGTCGAGCTCGGACGTCGCATCTATGATCTCGGCGATCTGAGCGATCGCCAGGTCGGCTATGTGATGCAGGCCAAGCGTCGCGAAGAGTCCGGCACCGAGTTCCTTTCCTACGAACAGCATCGCGTGGTTGCGATCTCGGTCGCTCTGCGCACGCGTGACACATTCAAAGTCTGGTCGCTCGGCGAGCCGGGTGCGCCCGAGGCCGAGCTCATCCAGCGTTTCTACGACGGCATCGACAAGTACACGCCCGACCTGGTTTCGTGGAACGGTGGCGGCTTCGATCTGCCGGTGTTGCACTATCGCGCGCTTCGTCACGGCATCGTCGCGCCCCGTTATTGGGAGACGGGCGAAGAGGATCAGTCGTTTCGCTATAACAATTATTTGAACCGCTACCACTCGCGGCATCTGGATCTGATGGATGTGCTGTCGAGTTTCCAAGGCCGCGCCCGCGTGAGTTTGCAGGCCGCGGCGACGTTGTTGGGACTGCCGGGCAAGCTCGGCATGAGCGGCGACAAAGTCTGGGACGCGTATCTCGATGGCCAGCTCGATGCGATCCGCAACTATTGCGAAACGGACGTGCTGAACACGTTGCTGATCTATTTGCGTTTCGAAATGATGCGCGGTCGGTTGTTACGAGACGAATATCACGCCGAAGTGGCTCGCGTGCGCGACGTGCTCCAGGCGCAGGGGAAGGCTCACTTCCAGGAGTTCGTCGCGGCATGGGAGTTGCCGACATGA
>JBEVKA010000281.1:0-13836 GCA_040509855.1 Steroidobacter sp. | reverse complement strand
CCGTCGCCGCGCGGCGAGCCGGCGTTGATCCAATGCACCAGCGTCTGCGCTTCTTCTTTGCTCAGCGAACGCGCGCCTTCGAACGTGCCAATGTGAGGATCGGCGTGCCAGGGTGGCATGCGGCGCGTGAGGATCACTTCGCGAATCATGGGCGAGAAGCCTTGAATCACCGCATGGCTGTTCATCGGGAACGGACCGATGCCGCCGGTGCGATGACACGTCACGCAATTGTCCGCGAGCAGCGGCGCGATCTGGTTCGCATAGGAAATGTTTTTGCCGGACGGCTCGCGCTTGGCTTTCGCTTCGAGGGTGCAACCTTTTGCCGCGACCTTCGCGGATTTCACCTGCTTGCCCGCCAGCACTGAATCGAGCGCGTTGGTGAGCAGCGTGTTGCCGGTCTTTTTCGCGGCGAGCGGCCCGCGATAGGCAACCTTCCAACCTTTCGGATCGATCACCAGCACTTCGCCGGCGCGTTGCAGCTGCAACGCTTCGCCCACCAGTTGCATCTCATCCACCAGCACCGGGATCGAGGTGCCGGTTTGTTTGATCTGCGAGGCGACCGACTCGCGCGAGTCGTCGACATTTATCATCAGGAACTCGACGCCACGGCTGCCGAAGCTGCTCTTGGCCTGTTCGAGTCCAGCGATTGCGTCGCGCGTGCCGGCGCATTCATTGTCGTGCGCCATCAGCACCACGGCCTTGGCGTCCGACAGGTAATAGAGATGATGAAACTTGCCGGTGTGGTCGAGCAGCGCGAAGTCGTTGACCGGCGCATCCGTCGCGGCGTTGGCGACGCTGGCCAGCAACGACGCGCTCAGGGCTAGGAAAACTCTCATGGGAGTGGCCTCGAATTGAACTGCCAGGCGAAATCGCGGAAATATCCGCACCGCCAGCGTGAATGAAGGATGAAAGCATACTGCTGCGCACGCCCCTCAGGGGTCAACGGGAGCTCGGGGGCAATGCTCGCTTTAGTACTGTACGGCTCGAGACTTAGGCCAGAGTGACGTTCGTTCGAGCGTGAAAGCGTAGCGTCGCGCCTGCTCTGCAACTGTTAATATGCGTTATATGATTGGATTGATTGCTGAAAATGAGTTCCCGACCGCGTTGCTCGCCTGGTTCGATGTCTCGGGCCGCAAGCATCTGCCCTGGCAGCAGCAGATCAGTCCGTATCGCGTCTGGGTGTCGGAAATCATGTTGCAACAGACGCAGGTCGCAACCGTCATTCCTTACTATGAACGGTTCATGCAGCGCTTTCCCGACGTGCAGGCGCTCGCCGCCGCGCCCGACGACGAGGTGCTGCATCTGTGGACGGGATTGGGTTATTACGCCCGGGCGCGCAATCTGCTGCGCGCGGCGCGAATCATCGTCGCCGAGCACGGCGGAGAATTTCCTGACACGCTCGAAGCGGTGCAGGCGCTGCCAGGCATCGGTCGCTCGACCGCCGGTGCGATTCTGGCGATCTCCAAGTCGCAACGGCATCCGATCCTGGACGGCAACGTCAAACGAGTGCTGACGCGCTACTTCGGCGTCCAAGGATTTCCGGGCGAGACTGCGGTGGAGCGAGAGTTGTGGACGCTCGCCGATGCGTGCACGCCGGCGCATCGAGTCGCTGACTACACGCAGGCCATCATGGATCTCGGCGCGACGGTCTGCGTTCGATCGCGGCCGCTGTGCGTCGTCTGTCCCATGCACGAGCCTTGTGTTGCTCGTCGCGAAGGAATGCAAGGCTTGCTGCCGACGCCTCGGCCAAAAAAGGAGCGTCCCGCACGCACCGCCTTCGCGGCGATCCTGCGACGTGATGATGGCGCGGTGCTGCTCGAACGTCGTCCGCCGACGGGCATCTGGGGCGGGCTGTGGACGTTTCCTCAGTTCGATGCGCACGACGCGGCGATCGCCTGGATGGAACAGCGTAGCGCAGGTGAGCCGCTGACGACTCAGGCCCTGCCGCCCTACTCACATTCGTTCACGCATTTCGATTTGACGCTGCGGCCCGTGGTCGCTCGCAACGTTCGCGAGCAACTCGCGGTCGCCGATGCGGAACGTTACTGCTGGTACGATGTGAAGCAGCCGGCGAAGATTGGCCTGGCGAAGCCGGCGGTGGATCTGATCCGAGGCCTGGCCGAGCTGCGATTCGACTGAGAGATCAAGACTATGGCGAGAATGGTGAAGTGCGTGTTGCTGGGAGTCGAAGCCGAAGGGCTCGACTACGCGCCCTATCCTGGCGAGCTGGGCCAGCGCATTTACGACAACGTTTCCAAGGAAGCGTGGCAACGCTGGCTGAAACATCAGACCATGCTGCTGAACGAATACCGCCTCACGCCCATCGAGCCCAAGGCGCGCAAATTCCTGGTCGCGGAAATGGAAAAGTTCTTTTTCGGCGGCGGTTCGGAGAAACCTAAAGAGTTCGTGCCGGCAGACGAGTAACTCAGCTCGCCTTGCGTTGCCACTGCGTTTCGAGCATCGCCCGCATGTGCTCGGCGACGCGCTCGAATTCCGCCGAGATCATTTTCAGCTCTTCGTTCCAGTCGTTGCGTCCGCCAGCCCGTGCGCGTGCCTCGACATCTGCCGTCAGCAGGGTGAGTCGATCGACATGCAGGTTGTGGCTCGCACCTTTGAGCTTGTGCGCGGCGCGGGCCAGTTGTTCGAGATCATGCCGATGCGCGGCGGCGCGCATCTCCAGGATTGCTTCCTCGCCGCTCATGACGAACGCGCTGACCAGCTCGGCGGCGAATTCATTGTCATCGCCCGCGATTTCCGTCAGGCGCGCCTTGATCGCGTTCTCCAGATCAGCGGTCTGCTGATCTTCTTCGCGCTTGCGCAAGGCATTGGGCGCCGCTTCCATGAAGCGGTCCAGCACGTCCTGCAGGCGTGAGATGTCCAGCGGCTTGGTGAGATAGTCGTCCATGCCGGCGCCGAGACAGCGTTCCAGCGTGCCCATCATGGCGTTCGCCGTCAGCGCCACGATCGGCGTGTGACGCGTGCCGGCCTCGATCTCACGAATGCGTTGCGTTGCTTCGATGCCGTCCATGACGGGCATCTGCATGTCCATCAAAATGAATCCGTACGAGTTGCGCTGGAACGCGTCGACTGCCTGCTGGCCGTCACCCACGACTTGCACTTCACAACCCAGGCGTTCGAGGAAGCGACGTGCGACGCGCTGATTGATGGCGTTGTCTTCGACCAAGAGCACGCGGCCCGTGTAAGCGCGTTTGACCTCGTTCGCCACCAGCGTGCCGCGAGTGATGATGGGCTGACTGTGCATGTGCCAGTCCTGGGCGCTGTGCGACAACGCGCGATTCAAGCAATCGAGCAGCTCGCGCGTGCGCACCGGCTTGGTGAGATACGCCGAGAAGCCGATGTCGGCGAAGCGTTGCATATCGCCGGAACGATCGAGCGAAGTCAGCAACATCAATCGCGTCGGTGCAATGTCGCGCGACTTCATGATCTGCTCGCCCAGCATCGCGCCGTCCATGTCGGGCATTTGATAGTCGAGCAACACAGCGTCAAACGCGCCACGTCCCGAGCGCAATATCGCCAATGCTTGTTCGGCACCCGCGGCAGTCTCGACGGCATAACCAGCGTGTGTCATTTGACTTGCAAGCACGCGTCGATTGGTTTCGTTGTCATCGACCAGCAGGATGCGTCGGCCGGTCGGCGCGTGCTGCATGATCGACGGCGCCTCGAACTCGCCGGCAGGTTCTTCCAACGGCAGCGTGAACCAGAACGTCGAGCCTTTGCCGACTTCGCTCTGCGCGCCGGTCTGGCCGCCCGTCATCTCGACCAGCTTGCGCACGATCGACAGGCCCAGGCCAGTGCCGCCGAAGCGACGTGTCGTCGATGAATCGGCCTGCGTGAACGGCTGGAACAGCGTGTCGAGCGACTCGCGCGGAATGCCGATGCCGGTGTCGCGAACTTCGAAGTGCACCAGCGCACGGCCGTTCTGCCGGCCGATCAAACAAACTTCCAGCACGACTTCGCCGGCGTTGGTGAACTTGATGGCGTTGCCGACCAGGTTGAGCAGACACTGGCGAATGCGTTGCGGATCGCCGAGCACGCGCTCGGGTACTTCGGGCCGCACGTTGACCACCAGCTCCAGGCTCTTGGCCGCGGCCTGGAACGCCATGATGGAGCCGACGTCGTCGACGTTGGAGCGCATGTCCAGCTCCAGGCTTTCGATGTCCAGCTTGCCGGCCTCGATCTTGGAGAAGTCGAGGATGTCGTTGAGGATGGTCAGCAGCGAATCGGCGCTGGCGCGAATGGTCTCCGCGTAATCGCGCTGTACGCGGTCCAGGCCGGTGTCCAGCAACAAGCCGGTCATGCCGATGATGCCGTTCATCGGCGTGCGAATCTCGTGACTCATGGTCGCGAGGAATGTGCTCTTGGCGCGGCTTGCTTCTTCTGCCTGAGCCGTCGCGCGTTCCATCGCGACGCGAGCTTCGCGTTCGTCGGTGATCTCATGAAGCGAGCCGGCCAGCCACATCGGCAGATTGTCCGCGTCACGCTCGGCAGTGGCGCGTGAGCGCACCCACAGCCAATCGCCATTTTTCTTGCGCAATCGATATTCGATGTCGTACGGCACTCCACGCTGCAAGTGATCGCTCATCGCCTTGCCGACGATCGCGCCGTCGTCCGGATGCACGAATGCTTCCGGGCGGCCTTCGTTGCTGGATTCCGTGCCGTCGTAGCCGAGCATTTCTCGGAAGCGCGGCGAATGCCAGATCTCGCCGGTCAACAGATTGAATTCGAACAGCGCGTCCTGCGTGCCGGACACGGCGCGCTGGAACTTCTCCTGCGCTTCCTTCAACTCGGCTGCCTGGCGTGCGATTTCGAGTTTCGCTGCCTCTTCCTTGGTCACATCCCAGTCGATGCCGAGCACACTGACCGCACGCCCATCTTCACGCAGGATGCTGCCGTGGAATTGAATGTGGCGTATCTCGCCGTTGGCATCGACGACGCGATAGCGCTGCGCCATCGAGTTGCGGTCGCTTCGCAGCGCCTCGCGATACAGTTCCTGCCAGCGCTGCCGTTCCTCCGGGTGCACGAATTTGTTCACATATTCGGAGCCGGTGAATTCGCGCAGGCCGCCGACGCGTTCGATCAGCGGACCGCCTTCGTCGATCACGACCATGTCGGTCTTGATGTTCCATTCCCACACCGACAGGCCGGCGGATTCGTTCGCCATGCGCATGCGGTCGATCATGCGGTAGTTGTCGCTCTCCGCCGCTTCCGCGCGTTTCAATGCAGACCGCAATGCTGCCGTCTCGTTGCGAGAGCGCATGGCTTCCGCGAGCGCGAGTGTCTCGGCGTGCGACTTGCGCATGTTGGCCGAGCCGAAGAATGCGGTGACGAAGATCGCGAAGATGGCGACAGCGTGGCTTTCCAGGAAGCCCCACCAGCCCTGGTGATACGGAGAAACGATCGGCGAGAGCAACAAGCCGATGGCACTGATGGTCGCCACGGCGCTGACGTGCCAATAGCGATTTGAGGACAGCGCGAGGATGACGGCGAGCACGTAGCCGATGCCTATCGCCGAGTCCATGGCGTTGGTGAGATCGGCGAGGAACACCAACACGCAGATGCCGAGCAGCCACGGCAGCAGATTGCGCCGGCCTTGATTCGGAGCATCCAATCCCTTGATGACGAGGTTGCGACGCTGGTCGGCGGGCAGCGCAATCAACTCGCGCAGGTAATAACGCAGGCCGAGCACGCCGATCAGCAGCAATCCCACCAGCAAATAGCCGAGCGCGCTGGAAGATAAATACGATTGACCGAAGAAGCGGGCGATCACCGCCTGCTCGCGCTCCATGGTCAGATCGATCAGCAGCGCGCCGCCAGCGCGATCCGACACGGCGTAGAACAGATGCGGCGTTCCGGCCACGTCCTGGAACTTGATGACCGGCGTCGAGGAATGCTGGCGCAAGCCGACGACTGCGGCGGCGGCAATCGCGTCCTTTGGTGTCTCGGCGTCGGCATCGAGCGCGCCCGGGAAATGACGCGCATTGAAAGCGGGGTTGAACGTGTCCAGCGACTTGCCGCTGGCATTCGCCAGCAGCGCTTCGGTGAGCGCATAGGCCTTGGTGATCGCCACCTCGGCGCCGATGTTCTGGGCCATCACCTGCTTCTGTTGCAAAAGCGGAGCGCCCGCGATCGACAACGCCAGCACCAGCACCAGGATGGCGACGACCGAGCTCTGCCCAGCAATGACAGCAAGTAGATGTTTGGATTGTTTCATCGCCATTCCGGGCGCGGCCTTGGACTCGTCAACGGCATCCTTGTCCGAAAACTGGATTTTTTGCCCCGGCTGGCGTGTTGCGGCTGCGACGGCCGTCACTTTTGTGTCGGCATTCGGCGGTAACGCTAACCTGGGAACGTGCAGCGCGCAGTACATGCAGCGCCGCCCTTGCCGGCAAGTTGCCGGCTTCGCGTTATTGCGAAGCCGTCAGGCGGAGAGTGGGATTTGTGACGCGGCTCGCACTTTGTAGCCGCGTCGGCGCGGCTACTTGGCGAGGAAGTCCGTCGTCAACGCGAGCATGGCGCGCACGCCGGTAATCAGGCCGGATTCGTCGAGATAGAACAGCGGCGAGTGATTGAACGGCACCGTGCTGGAATCCTTGTCGCGTGGCGTGATGCCGACCCAGAAGTAGAGCGACGGGATCTGCGCCTGCGCGGCGAAGAACGAGAAGTCATCGGCCACCGTCTGCAGGCCGATCAGCTTCACGTTGTCCTTGCCGACCAGCTGCTCGAAGATCGGCACCGCGCGTTCGGTCAGTCCAGCGTCGTTGATGACAGGTGGAATTACTATTTCCGGCCGCATGGTCAATTCTGCTTTCGCGCCGCTCGCCTCGGCGATCTTGCTCGCGGTGGTGCGCATGCGATTGATGATGTCGGCGCGCATGTCGCGATCGAACGTGCGGATGGTGCCGATCATTTCCACCGAGTCGGGAATGATGTTGAAGCGAATGCCGCCCTTGATCGCGCCGATGGTGACCACTGCGGGCAGCTGCGTGATGTCGATCTGGCGCGAGACGATGGTTTGCAGTCCGGTGATGATTTGTCCCGACGCGCTGATCGGATCGACGCCGGCCCAGGGTCGCGAGCCGTGCGTTTGCGTGCCGGTGACTTTGATCGAGAACGCATCCGAGCCCGCCATCAGCGGGCCCGGCTTGTAGCCGATGACGCCACTGTTGAGCGCCGCCATGACGTGCAGGCCGATCATCGCCTCCGGCTTCGCGATGTCGAACAAGCCTTGTTCGAGCATCAGCTTGGCGCCGCCTTTCTCGCCTTCGGGCGGGCCTTCTTCCGCCGGTTGAAACACCAGCAGCACCTGGCCGGGCAGGGTGTCCTTCATTTTCACCAACGCTTCGGCGACGCCCAGCAGAATCGCGATGTGCCCGTCGTGACCGCAGGCGTGCATCACGCCGACCTTCTCGCCGCGGAATTCAGTCGTGACCTTGGACTTGAACGGCACGTCCGTCTGCTCGGTCACCGGCAACGCATCGATGTCGGCGCGCAGTGCGATGGTGCGGCCGGGTTTGCCGCCTTTGATGAGTGCCGCCACACCGTTGATACCGATCCCCGTCTTCACATCCAGGCCCATCGCGCGCAAGCGTTTGGCGATGAAGTCGGCGGTCTTCACCTCACGATTGCTGAGTTCAGGATTGGCATGCAGGTGGCGGCGCCATTCGATCACGCGAGGCTCGACCGCCTTGGCGGCGGCGTCCACCTTCGCGGTGTCGGCGGAGGCGGGTGCGGCGAAGGTCAAGGCCAGATTCAAGGCCAGGGCGCTGCAGGCGATTTTTCTATTGCGAGCGAAACGATGCATGCGAGCCTCCGTTGAAGACAGCGCAGTGTACAAGCGTCGTCCAGACGGTGGTATTTTTCCAGCATGCGCGTGCTCGCCCTGAATTGTGGCAGTTCCTCTGTAAAAAGCGCCCTGATCGATGCGGCGTCGGGGCGGCGCGTGCACGAAATGCAGGTCGAGAAGATCGACTCGGAGGCCGATTTGAAATCCGCGGTGGTGCGTGTGTTGAGTGACTATCAGCGACTTGCTTTGGCGCCTGAAGCTGTCGCACACCGGGTGGTGCATGGTGGCGAGAAGTTTGTCGCACCCACTCGCCTGGATGATGCCGTGTTGAATGAGATCGATCGGCTCAGCGTGCTGGCGCCGTTGCACAACCCGCCAGCTGTGACGGCGATTCGCCAGGCGTTGCAATCATTGCCGGATGTTCCTCATGTGGCCGTGTTCGATACGGCCTTTCACGCGACGCTGCCGGAGCACGCTCGCGAGTACGCATTGCCGAATGATGTTCGGCAACGATTGGGGATTCGACGCTTTGGCTTTCACGGCATCAATCACAGTCACGTGGCGGCCAGTGTCGCTGATTATTTGCAGATATCGCCGCGGATCATTTGTTGTCATCTCGGTAACGGTGCGAGTGTGACCGCGATCGAACAGGGCCGAAGCGTCGACACCAGCATGGGCATGACGCCGCTCGAAGGTTTGGTGATGGGAACGCGCGCTGGCGATGTCGACCCCGGCGTGTTGCTGCAATTGTTTCGATCCGGGGAGTTCGGCGTGGAAGCGTTGGATGAGCTGCTCAACAAACGCTCGGGCCTGAAAGGTCTGACCGGCGTCAATGACATGCGCGAGATCGAGAAAAGAGCGTCCGCTGGCGATGAAAATTGTCAGCGAGCGATCACGCTCTACGCATATCGCGTTCGCAAGTACATCGGTGCTTACGCGGCGGCGATGGGCGGTGTCGATGTGGTTGCGTTCACCGGTGGCGTTGGCGAGAACAGTTCGCTGATTCGCGCGCGTTGTGTCGAGCGGCTCGACTTCCTCGGCATCACGCTCGATGAAAGTCGCAACCGTGCCGCCAGACCGAGTGCCGATGATCCCATCGTGCCACTTGGCTCAAAGTCATCGCGCGTCCACGTGCTAGCCGTTCGCGCCGACGAAGAGCTTGCCATCGCTCGCGAAGCGGCGATGACTCTCGACCGCTAGCTCATCGATGCCAGCGTCGTCTCCTTCAACCAATCCATCACTTTCCCCAGCGCCTGCGGATTCTCTTCACCCGCCGCGCGACTATCGTTATAAATCTTCAGCTGCTGATGTGCGCTCGTGCCCTCGGCGAGAATGCGATTCAGCGGCTCGAGCGCGGCCGCGCTATTCAGACGCTCGATCTGTTCGCCGCACTCGGTCAACAGGTTCGCGACCACCTGCGCGACCGGCACGGCCTGGCTGGATGTTTCGAAAATGAACTCGGCCTTGATGCCATCGCGCTTGGCGCGCCAGCGATTCTCGTCGATCAGGCGCCGCGTATGCGTGCTGCGCGTCTTGCCCATTTCCGGATTCGCCAGCAGCGTCGCGATCAAACATCGATACAGCGCCGCGATCGCGAGCGCATCGTCGAGCCGAGTGCAAACATCGGAGATACGCAGCTCCAGTGTAGGAAACCGCGAGGCCGGCCGAATCGCCCACCACAGATTGCTGGAGTCCGTGATCGCGTCGACTGCCTGCAAACGATCGGCGAACGCCTGGTAGTCCGCCTCGTCCAGGAAAAAGTCCGGTATGCCACTGCGCGGCCATTCGTCGTACAGCGCCTGCCGATAACTGAGCAGTCCGGTGATGCGATGATTCCAGAACGGCGAGGACGTGCTCAGCGCCAGGAACACCGGCAGCCAATGCATCGCGCGATTCATGACTTCGACGCGATCGACGTGCTCGGGAATCCCGACGTGCACGTGCATGCCGCACACCAGATTGCGCTGACTGATGATGCGAAAGTCGGACACCAGCTTGTCGTAGCGACGCTTCTCGGTGATGAGCTGCTCATGCCAGTCGCCCAACGGATGCGTGCTGGCGGCGACGATGTTCAAACCATGTTCCGCAACCACGTCGCTGAGCATGCGACGGGTGCGATACATCACCTCGCGCGCTTGGTCGTGACTGTGCAATATCGGCGACGCGATCTCGATCTGCGATTGCAACAGCTCGGACGTGACGATATCGCCCAACTTGGCGCGCGCGTCCTGCATGAGTTGGTCGAGCGCCGGCGTGCCCAACGCACCGGTCGATGCATCGGCGAGGAAGTATTCCTCTTCCATTCCGAACGGATAGTCGAATGTCGTCATGCCCCTGTAACGCTTGGCACGCGTCGGGGTTGCAGCCGATGTCAGTTAATTGATTGCGGCGGAATGACAGGCGGCACGGTTTGCAGCCAGCGCAGCACCTCGCTGACGCCGCCGAGCCGATGGCGGGCCAGCGTCGCTTCCGCCGGACCGACCTTGATGGAGATGCCCTTCATCTCATTGACCACGACGAAAGCATCCTCGTCCGTGACATCGTCACCGATGAAGACCGGGATGCGGCCAACGAACGGCGCTTCACTCATGAAGGACGCGATCGACGTGCCCTTGGTCCATTCGCCCGGCCGCAGCTCCACGACACTCTTGCCCGCTTGCAGGGCGAAAGTCGGGCCCAGGTAGACCCGCATCTGTTCCATGATTTTGTACACCTCGGCTTCGAGGTGGGGCGCACGACGATAGTGCAGGGCCACTGCGTAGTGCTTGTCTTCCAGCAGCAGGCCTTCGTGACTGCGGACGAAATCCGCCAGCTCGTTGCGGATGCGGGCGATCGACGCTGCGTCGACTTCCGGCCGCATCACATTGCCGTCGGCGGCGCGGCGTTCGCAGCCGTGCACGCCGGATGCGATGAGCTTCAGCGGCGAGAACAATTGATCGAGGCTCGCCAGGCTGCGCCCGCTGACGAGCGCCAGCGCCCCATCGAGGCGCCAGCGGACTTCATCGATCAATTGTTTGAGGCTGGCGGGGACGTGCACTCCCTGCGGCGTCTCGGCCAGCTCCAGCAGCGTGCCATCGACATCGAGGAACAGCGCCCAGCCCGGTTCATTGGAAGCAGCTGAATCCGGCGGCATATGGTCGAGACCCTACGGCTGCCGGCGGTGCTATTGCAAGCGAACCGGCTCCAGCAGCTGCACGCTGAACATCTGATTCGGATCCGTCCATACGCGCTTGACTGCCAGGCCCGCGGTGGCAGCCAGCTCGTTGAAGGTCTCCAGCGTGTACTTGTGACAATACTCGGTGCGCAGATGCTCGCCGCGCTCGAAGCGAACCTTCTCGTCGCCGATCTGCACCACCTGGTCGCGCTTGCTCACCAGATGCATTTCGATGCGGCTGTCGTCTTCCACCCAGACCGCCAGGTGATCGAACGCGTCCAGATCGAAGTTCGAGCCCAGTTCGCGGTTCAAATGACGAAGCGCATTGATGTTGAATTCGGCGGTGACGCCGGCCGCGTCGTCATACGCGCGTTCCAGGACTTTCGGATCCTTGCGCAGGTCGGTGCCGATCAACACGGCGCCATGCTTTCCGACCAGCTCACGCATGCGAACCAACAACTGGCGCGCCTGCGGACGATCGAAGTTGCCGATGGTCGAGCCGGGGAAATAAACGACGCGGCGTTGCGCGGCACGGATGAAGCTCGGCAACTCGAACGACTGCGTGAAGTCGGCGCAAATCGGCGCGATGTGCAGATTCGGATAGTCCTTCGCCAGCGCGCCGGCGGCGGTGAACAAATGCTCGCGTGAAATATCGACGGGCACATAAGCGACCGGGCTCTCCAGCCGATCCAGCAGCAAACGTGTCTTCATGCTGGTGCCGCTGCCGAATTCGATCATCGCTGCTTCGGGGCCGATCACCTGCGCCATCTCGCTCGCATACCCGTGCATGATCTGCAGCTCGGTGCGCGTGATGTAGTACTCGGGCAGCTCGCAGATGTTGTCGAACAGGAACGAGCCCAGCTCGTCGTAGAACCACACCGGCGACAGTTCTTTCGGTTCCTTTTTCAAACCCTCGATCACATCGGCGGTGAGCGCGTCAGCAGGGTTCGCTGGGACGAGATTCGGTTTTTTCGCCATTGCTGTTCCTTAAGGACTACAGGTCGCGCGCCAGGCGCACACCCATGAATTGCCAACGCGCTTGCGGATAGAAGAAGTTCCGATACGTGGCGCGCACGTGGTCCGCCGGTGTAACGCATGAGCCGCCGCGCAGGACCAATTGGTTGCACATGAATTTGCCGTTGTACTCGCCGAGCGCACCTGCCACGGGGCGATAACCGGGATACGCAACGTAGGGCGATGCCGTCCATTCCCAAACATCGCCGAACATTTGTTTCATCCCCGGCTGGTCACCCGCTGGCAGCGGCCGCAGTGCTTCGGTTCGCAGCAGATTGCCGCGGACGGGCAGCGACTCCGCCGCCAGTTCCCATTCCGCCTCCGTGGGCAAACGAGCTTTGGCCCAGCGTGCGAACGCGTCCGCCTCGTAGTAGCTGAGATGGCAAACCGGCGCGTGCTCATCGAGCGGCTGCAGGCCACGCAATGTGAACTCCGCGTCCAATGACGGCGTCCAGTAGAACGGCCGTGTCCAGCCTTCCTGATTCACGGTGCTCCAGCCGTCTGACAACCAGAATTCGGCGCGGCGATAACCGCCGTCACGCACGAATTCGAGATACTCGCCATTGGTTATCAATCGATCGCCGAGTGCGTATGGCTCGACCAGCGTGCGATGACGCGGCGTCTCGTTGTCAAAACAAAAGTGCTTGCCGGTGGCGCCAATCTCTCGCACGCCGCCCTCGAAATCCTGGAACCGCAACGGCGCCGAGGTGCGCACTTCACTCGCTGGCGGCGCCTTGGTCGAGTACGCCGGCAGCAGAGGATTGCGCGACAACAGGTGCTTGAGGTCGGTCAGCATCAGTTCTTGATGCTGTTGTTCATGATTCAAGCCCAGCGTGACCAGCGGCGCGAGCTGGTCGTCGTGCTCGCCTCGCAAATCGAGCAACTTCAGCATGTGCTCGTCGACATGGGCGCGATACGCGACCACGTCTTTTACTGTCGGCCGGGTCAGCAGCCCGCGCTCGGGCCGCTGATGCATCGGGCCGACCGCCTGATAATAGGAGTTGAACAGGAACTCGAACCCGGCCTGGAAGGCGGGGTAGTGGGGCAGCAGCGGCCGAAGCAGGAACTGCTCGTAGAACCAGCTGGTGTGCGCCAGGTGCCACTTGGCCGGGCTCGCGTCCGGCATGCTCTGGACCACATAGTCCTCGATTTCCAAGGGCTTGCAGATCGCGAGCGAGGTTTCGCGGATACGGCTGTAGCGGCAGGCCAGGGGCTCGGGGGATCGATCGTGAATTGGAGTGGCTGCCGGCTGCACCGCTGCCATGTGGGGGACTCCTCATTTAAATGCTGGGGGTCGCGTCGATTACCCCGGTCGCGCCGTCCTTGTCTCAAGGAGTCGCCGTCAGTAATGCCGGACCCCGCCGAAAAGTTGCAAATCCTTGCCGACCATGGGGTTAAGCGGGTCGACAGGCCCCGCCAAGGGTCTCGTCAGGCCGGCGAGTAGAGACCCGTAAACGGGACAACCGATGCCGGCATTTGCGTGCGTTTTTCCTCGCCCGCCAACCCCCCAGGTGCTCCCCGCACGCTTCTTCTTGACGCCCCGCCGGCCCCCCGCTCTAATACGCGCCCGCCTCCCAGACCCCGACCTTTCGCGTCCGGGTTCACGCATGGCCAGGTAGCTCAGTTGGTAGAGCAGCGGACTGAAAATCCGCGTGTCGATGGTTCGATTCCGTCCCTGGCCACCACTTTCCTAATCTTTGGCCGTAAAAGCGAATTTTCACTGCGGGCCATTCTCGGAGCGCTTCAACGCCGATTTCGTGCTGGGTTAGCACATGGCTAGCAACACGCCCGCAACTCTCTGCGCGAGGCGAAATCATGGTTGCCGGCGGTGCGGAATTGGTTGCTCATCGTGGTTATGCCTCCA
>JBEVKA010000280.1:0-6745 GCA_040509855.1 Steroidobacter sp. | reverse complement strand
CTACGGAATCGATCAACGATGTCGACATCAACGACCTCCGGACACGCGCAGCCGCGCAAGTTGCAATTTCCAGCGGGCGCGCGAGGTTCCTGACTCTCGACTGCCCATGTGCTTATTACACCGTGATGCAGCGCGCGTGTTGGAGGAATTCCGAAGCTGCGTCCCGCGCGACCGCCGCCTCATCGCACAGCCAGTCCCGAAATCGCCGGATCTTGTGGCTGTCCTGCCTCGCCAACGGCACCGTGAACCAGAATGACCGCCCATCGCCCACGACGAGATCATGAGCCGGCACCAGCCGGCCGGCGTCGATCTCCTGTCGAAACAGAATCGGCGAGCCGATCGCGATGCCATCCCCGGCCAGCGCTTGAGTGATATCCAAATATTCCGCGGACAGGTTCGCACCGATCTTTTTCAGCGCGGGCGCCTCGGCAACGCCCAGCTCGCGATACCACAACTGCCACCAATCCTTGCGTCCCAATAGTGGCACTTGTATCGCACCACGCGGATCGGCCAAGGCTGCAGCTGCCTGCTTGAGCGCCGGCGCACACAGCGGCATGAAGACGCTTGGAAACAATTTCACCGTGCGCATTCCCGCCCAGCGACCGTGACCATTGCGAATCGCCGCATCGAACCGACCCGCCGTCAGGTCGTGCGGCTCGGCCGATAGATCCAACTCGAATTGAATCTCCGGATGCCTGGCGCGAAAGCGCCCGAGCCTGGGCGTGAGCCAACTGGTGCCGATGGTCGGCAGCGTCGTGATCGACAGTCGTGATTGATCGAGATCGGCGGCCATGACGAAGCTGGCACGCAGAGCGGCGAACGCATTCATCGCTTCAGTCGCGATCAACTGGCCGGGATCGGTGAGCTCGACCTTCTGCGGATGACGGAGAAACAACACCACGCCGATTTGTTTCTCCAGCTGGCGCACGTGATAACTCACCGACGCCGCGGTGGTGTCGAGTTCCTGAGCGGCCTTCGCAAAACTGCCCAGGCGCGCCGCTGCCTCGAAAGCGCGAATCGATGCGAGCGAAGGAAAGCGATGATCGGCCACCATAAGTCCGCCTTAGGGTATAGGCCCGATCTTCGCGTGGTCAACCACGCTCGCACGCTGCCAAGATCGCGCGCAGTCAATTCAGACACCAGCGCTCGATGGCCAGGAAAAACAAGGATCAGATGGAGATGCACACTCGGCGGGACGTCATGATCGGCATGGCGCTGGCGGGAACGGCGGCGATCGGCGGGCGGACGCTGGCGGCCGACCTCCCTGCGAAAGACTGGACCTGGCTGGTCGGCAACTGGGACGTGTGGCATCGCCGGCTCAAAGAGCGACTGGCCGGCAGCAACGACTGGCAGGAGTTCGGCGGCAAGAGTGTTCTGTGGCTGGCCATGAACGGCGACGGAACGATCGACGACAACATCGTCGAGCTGCCCGGCGGCACCTATCGCGGCCTCACCATCAGGGCCCGCGATCCGAACACGGGCCAATGGTCGATCTGGTGGCTCGACGGGCGCGACTCGACACGCATCGATCCGCCGGTGGTCGGAAAATTCGCAGGCGACAGCGGGACGTTCGTGGGTCGCGACGAATTCAAAGGCCGCCCCATCGTCATGCGGTTTCGCTGGTTGGACATTCACAGTCGTCGGCCGAATTGGGAACAGGCGTTCTCTACTGACGACGGCGCGACCTGGGAAGTGAACTGGCGCAATTACTTCACTCGCACCAGCGCGACCCCCGAGCCTCTGCCACGCATGGAAACAGCGCCGCGCGATTGGGACTTTATCGTCGGTCAGTGGCACGTTCGCAATCGCCGCCTCAAACAGAAATTCACCCGCCATCCGCAATGGGAAGAATTCGATAACACCATCGTCAATCGTCCGGTGCTCGGCGGCTTCGGCAATGTCGGCGACAACGTATTTCACACGCCCGGCGGCAGCTATTGCGGCATGAGCATTCGCGCGTTCGACCAGGAGAAGAAACAATGGCTCAGCTGGTGGCTGGACAGCCGAACCCCATCGCGGATCGCGCCACCGGTGCGCGGCGAATTCAAAGATGGCGTCGGCACGTTCATCGGTGACGACACGCTCGACGGCCGGCCCGTCAAGGTGCGTTCGCAATGGTCGCGCATCACGCCGACGTCGGCTCATTGGGAACAGGCGGCGTCAGTCGACGACGGCGTGTCGTGGGAGACGAACTGGATCTCGGATCTCACGAGAACAACATGAACGCTGGGTCACTGGCCGCGCTGCTTTGGATATTCGGTGGCGTCAGCGGCGCTCAATCGCTGTCGATGGAAATCATCGGACGCGCCGAACTGTTTGCTCCGGGCATCGCCTCCACCGAGGCATCCGAAGTCAGATTGACGATTAGCGCCGACGGCGCTACCGCCGCGTGGTTCACCCGGAATCGCGCCGGCGGTCCGGGCTCCTATGACATTTGGATATCCACACGCGCCGCCGATAAATGGAGCGCACCGAAGCCGGCTTCCTTCAATTCAGCGCATCGGGACTTCGATCCGGCATTCTCCGCCGACGGTCGCTTCCTTTATTTTTGTTCCGACCGGCCCGGCGGCTTGGGCGGCGACGACATTTATCGAGTGCCGGTTACAGCTGAAGGCTTCGGCCCACCCGAGCATCTGGGCACGGAGATCAACAGCGAGCGCAACGAGTGGGCTCCCATGCTGTCCGGTGACGGCAGCCTGCTTTTATTCTCTAGCGACGGTCGTGGTGGCGCAGGTCGACTCGATCTGTTCAGCGCGCGGCATCTGGAGAACGGCAGGTTCGCGCCAGCGAAGCCACTGCCAGGCGACATCAATACCGCCGCAGACGAGTTCGACGCGACGTTTCTCGCCGACGGCATCACCGTCGTATTCGCGCGTGCACCGAATATCGAGAAGGACAGGATCGTGCTTGCTGTCTCGTCACAACGTGCCGGACGCTACGACGTCGGCACCGTTCTGCCCGCGAGCGTCAATGCGCCAGACCAGAATACCTACGGGCCAATGCTGGATTGGTCTCGTCCCGATCAGTTCCTGATCTCGAGCCAAAGGCCGGAGGCACGCGCCGGCAGCACAGATTTATATGTGGTTCGCTACCGGCTGAAGTAGCGCAACTGTGCCGGACACGATCGTGAATTCTGTATCTTGTCGAAATCGCTCCCGGCACCGATGCTCCATCCATGCCGCAATTTGTGTGTGCCGAGAATGGTGAGGAGATCGCTGTGGTTCGCGTGCTGATGCGCGAGTATCAGCGGATGCTCGGGATCGATCTGTGTTTTCAGGGATTCGAAGCCGAACTCGACGCGCTGCCTGGCGCCTACGCGCCGCCGTCAGGTCGTCTGCTGCTGGCCACGGACGAGCATGGGACACCCTTGGGCTGCATCGCTCTTCAGCGCGTCAACGATGCGCGCGCAGAGATGAAACGTTTGTACGTACCTCCGAGAGCGCGAGGCTTGGGCGTCGGGCGCGAGCTGGTGGTGCGGATTCTCGACGAAGCGCGAGCCATCGGTTACGCCGAAGTGGTATTGGACACTCTGCCGATCATGGTGGAAGCGCAACGTTTGTATGAACAGCTCGGCTTTCGTGACATCGAGCCGTATCGGCTCAACCCCATCGCGGGGGCGCGCTATCTAGGTAGGACGCTCTAACGTTCGGCTACGCCAGAGGAACGCTCTGTTCACTCAGCGGCCGTGAAAATCAGCCCGAACTGACGAACATCTCGCCCTCGCGCGCGAGGCTCTGCCACTCGGAGTCGCTGGGGAATTCTTCCACCATGAAGCGCGCCGGCCGCTCGGCGGTTTGTTTCATCCGGCCGCCACAAGCCTTGACCAGCGCCGGCCAGGGAACCATGAGCATGTCGTGCTTGCCGTCGGCGCGAGGGCGACCGAGCACCACGAGATCGGTTTGCGGCAACAGAGTCGGAACATCCTTGGTCCAGCTCGACCAGCTGCGCAGGCTGTCCGGACCGTCGCCTCGCTTGATGAGCGAGTAGGTGCCGACGAAAATGTCGTCGCCCAGATGTTTCTGCAACGCCGCCTGCTGATCGTTGTAGGTGATTGCGATGCTGAGCCGCGCCAGCGACGCGTGGATCTCGGCCAACTCGCCGGTTGGAATGAACTCGCGCCACTCGCCCGCTTCCCGATGCAGCATGGTCGCCGCCATCGGCCAGGGATTCTCGCGCAGGGATCGTTCCGCATAACCCAACATGCTCCGCAACGCTTCCGGGCTGGTTCCATCACAAGCCAGCAGCACGCCGCGATTGGTCGCCATCAACACCGCCGAGCTCGCGAACGGCAGAGCTTCGACAACCGCGTTGACCAGCAGGAACGACTCCTCGTATGAAACATCCGAGACCACCTGGTGAACGCCATCGTTCAACGCCTGCCACTGCGGACGAGGCAACGACGCGAGGTTCTTGAGCGCACGTTCCTTCAGCGACTCCAGGCTCTGGCCCCACGTGTCCGCCAGCTCCTCCTGCACGTGAGCGAGCGATTCGCCGCGATCGAACACCAACCGCACCATGAGGTCGCCGGCCAACGGCCAGCTCACTGTCCTGGGCATCTTCCCTTCGCCGGTGCGGGTGGCGATTTCGAGTGTGACGCCGTCGTGCACGCAGCGAATCACCGGATAGATGTGCTTGCCCGCCAGCTCCCACAGCTTCGGCGTCTCGGCGTGCCCCTGCTGCATCATCGCTTCGTACTTGCCCAGCAGGCCCTTGCGCAACGTGCCGGAGGCGGCGCTGTACTCCAGGAAGATGTTGGTGAGATTGATGGTGCCGTTGCTGGGATGGCGCAAGGCGGATTGATCGGGATCGAAGCGCCAGTGGCCATCGCCACGAGCCCGGGCACGGTCGATCAGCGACTGGGCGAAGCTCGCCACCGTGGGCTTCAGGCCCAGCAGTTCCCGCCAATTAATCATGCCTGCGCTCCCGGACGCCGAGGATGTCGTTGTGGCGCTCCGATCTTACGTCGCCGCCCCAGCCGCGATCTTGCCGTCGTTAACAGAATCCCCGAGTAAAGTTTGCGAAAGCCAAGCAGCGCACATCGTCATCGGTCGATGGTTTGGCGACCGGCAACTTCAATATCGCGCGCTCCATCCTGAACCCCGCGGGCTCGACGGCGGTACTCATCAGTGCACGGGTAAATTCGACATTGCGATTTCGCGGAAGAATGAACCGCGCGTGGCGGCGGTTCAACTCGATGAGCGCAAACGACCGACGCCGGAATTTCTCGATGTAATGAAAACGTCTCGGTGCGGAACGCCCTGGCCGACTGGAGCGTTGATCGTGCCGGCAGAACATACAACTTCACTAGAAGTGCGGGTGCAAATCTTGCCCAAATTTCTATTAGTGGGTCCTTACGATCCACATTGCGGGGAATACACCTTCCTGGCGCCGCCGTTGGGTGTGTGGCGGCTGGCGGGTGTGCTCGGCAATCACGGCGTCGAAGTCAAAGTCTTCGACCCGAACTGTTGCGTGGGTCCGCCGGACCGCGCATTGGAACGTGAAATCCTGCGAGACACCTGGGACGTCATCGGCATGTCCACCACGGGCATGACGCTGAAGTTCGATCTGGAGCTGGCGCATCTCGCGCGCCGCCTCGCGCCCCGGGCGTTCATCGTTGCCGGCGGCATGGAAGCGACCTTCAAACCGGAGCTGATGTTCGAGCTGGGTCCGTTCGATCGCGTCGTCCTCGGCGAAGGTGAACGGCCGCTGCTCGAACTCGCATCACGGCTGCGCTCACGTCAGCCGCTGGGTGGAATCGTCGGCACGGCGGAACGACGGTCGGACGGCAGCGTTCTGCGGCTGACACAGCCGGCGCTGACTCACGATCAGCTGCGCGAAGCCATCTACACCACGCCCTACGAGGACATGCCGTACGAGGCGTACTGGGATCGGCTCGAAGCGGCCTATCGCGTCGGCGCGCTCCCAACCAAAGCTGCACGCGAAGCGTCGCTGGCCGAAATCCGCTCGGTGCGTTTAATCACGCTCAACTATTGCCCGATGGGCTGCACGTTCTGCTCCTCGACGAATTTCCTGCACGAAGCCCAGGGCAGCGTAGCGCCGATCGCGCGGCTGGATGCGGACGAATGCATGACCATGATTAAACGCATCGTCGCGACTCATCCGCGCGTGCGCACGATCATTTTCCAAGACGACATCTTCGTGTTCTCCAAGGATCGACGCGTCGTACCCCTGTGCGAATCCATCATCGCCGCGAAACAAAGTGGCGAGCTGCCGCGAGAGCTGCAATTCATCAGCACCAATCGCATCGATGCGATGACGCCGGAGCGGCTGTCAGCCATGCAACGCGCGGGCTTCCGCGTGCTCGGCTTCGGCATCGAGAATTTCTCCCGCAACGTGCTGATCGAGTTCAACAAGGGCCAGATCCACCGGCACATCGAGCCGATGCTGACCGAAACGTTGCAGCTCGGCATCACGCCGTTCCTGGATCTGATCCTCAGCTCGCCTCGCGCAACGCTGGAGGACGTGGCTGAAACATTGCGCGAAGCCTATCGATGGCTGCGGCAAGGCTGCGAGATCGGCATGTATCCGTACGTGATTCCGTTCTCGGGCGCTGCCTTCGCAAACGATCCGACTCTGCGGCCACACACCGAATATTCACGTCGCCACGTCGCCGGCACGGACATCGAGTGGGACCAGCCCGCCAAGATCCTGCCCATCGATCCGCTGGTGCGCGAAGTGATCCTGAAAATAGAGCGCAACTTCGAAGCGGCGCTGGCGGATCTGC
>JBEVKA010000279.1:0-5926 GCA_040509855.1 Steroidobacter sp. | reverse complement strand
CCGAGTACCGCAGCATCGCCGACCTCGCGGCGACCTTGAGCGGACTGTTGAAGCAGGGTGCTTACGTCGCCAAGAACGAAAGCCGTCAGGACGTGAGCAGCTTCAAGGAAGCCATCAACTGGTTGCTGGAGTTGGGCCGCAAAGGGCAGATGATCCAGCGCTACAAAGGGCTGGGCGAAATGAACCCGGAGCAGCTGTGGGATACGACTATCAATCCGCAGACACGCCGGTTAATCCAAGTGCGGATCGAAGACGCGCTGGCGGCAAACGACATCTTCGCCACGCTGATGGGCGACCAGGTTGAGCCGCGGCGCGAGTTCATTGAAAAGAACGCGCTGGCAGTGGCCAACCTTGACATTTAATTAAATCTAACAATGATCTAGTCTTCTTGTGGAAGAAGGCTAGATCAAACAATAAAATCTAATTGTTCGCAGGTCGCAATGGTGCGGCCTGCGGCTGACCTGATACACCGCCACCGGCTGATGTAGGCGTGATAGAGGCGAGTTTTTGCTCCATCCAGGCCTTCACCTCGTCATTCAACTCGCGGGGATCGCGGCCTGCGGCATCGATGGCGGGCCCGATGACCACTCGAATCGTGCCGGGCTTCTTCACCCAACCACGACGCGGCCAGTAGTAGCCCGCGTTGTGAGCGACCGGAACAATTTTGCAGCCTGCCTTGGACGCGAGGAGCGCGCCGCTGACTCCGTACTTCCGATTCTCACCGACGGCAACGCGAGTGCCTTCCGGGAAGATCAGGATCCAGAGACCCTCTTTGAGCCGTTGCTTGCCCTGCTCGATGACCTGGGTCACCGCAGTCGCGCCGGCCTTGCGATTGATCGCGATGGGCTTCAGGCAGCGAACTGCCCAGCCGACGAGTGGGATCCACATCAACTCGCGCTTGAGCACCCAGGACTGCGGCGGAAAAACACTGGCCTGAGCGATCGTTTCCCAAGCCGATGAATGTTTCCACATGGACACGTGCGCGCCGGGCGGAATGTTCTCCCTGCCCTCCACTGTGTATGTCAGCCCGCACAGCGTCTTCAGCATCCACAGATTCACGTTCGCCCAGCTGCGTGCGATGACGTACAGCTTGTGGCTGGGCAGCCAACCGAATGCGAGCACCGCCACCGCGTACAGCAGCGTTCCAGCAAACAACCAGGACGTGAACAGAATCGACCGAACTAACTGCATCCCAACCTCATTTCAAGCAGCCTCCTTGAACTCACCCAGGTAGCCGCGACAGATCCGCGACCTGCAGGAACAGTCCGCGCAGGCGCACCAGCAAGCCTAAACGATTGGCGCGCACGTCCGGATCGTCGGCCATCACCATTACCGAATCGAAGAAGCGATCCACATCTTCTCGAAGCGTCGCAAGCTGACTCAGAGCACTCGTGTACTCGCGACGAGAGAACAACGGGTTCACTGCGCGCTCCATGGAGACGACGTGCTCGAACAACTGTCGTTCAGGTCCATTCTGCAACTTCACTGTATCGACCGCGCCTGACAGATCGCCAGTTGCCTTACGCAGAAGGTTGGCGATGCGTTTGTTCGCGGCTGCCAGGCTGGTGGCCTCGGGCAACGCCAGGAAACCTTCGAGCGCTTGCAGGCGGATGTCGATATCGAGCGGCGAATGAGGTTTGCTCGCCAGCACGGCGTCGAACATTTCCGTGGTGATCTTCCGACCCGACGCTTCTTCCAAATAGGAGCCGCGCATGCGCTCCATCAAGTAGCCCCAGATTTCTTCGGCAACATTCTCGGGTGCGGATACCGGCTGCAGCGAGACCGCCCCATCGACGAGCCGTCGCAAATCGACGTCGAGTTTGTGCTCGATAAGGGTCCGCAGAATTCCCAGCGCCGCACGACGTAGACCGAACGGATCGCGAGTACCGCTCGGCTTCTGGCCGATACTGAAGATGCCGGCGATGGTGTCCAACCTGTCCGCGATCGACAGCGCGATGCCGGTCTTGGTCGACGGCAATTTATCGCCCGCGAAGCGAGGCCAATACTGTTCTTCGAGTGCGATCGCGACTTCGGCGTTCTCACCGTCGTGCTGGGCGTAATACTTGCCCATCAGGCCTTGGAGTTCAGGAAACTCACCGACCATGGCCGAGAGCAAATCACATTTGCTCAGCCGCGCTGCCCTGCTCGCCAGCTCGGCGTTACCACCGATCGATTCAGCAATCCGCTGCGCCAGGGATTTCACGCGCTCGCTCTTATCGAACAATGAACCAAGCTTGGCCTGGAACGTCACGGCCTTGAGTGCATTCACGCGCGCATCGAGACGCTCACGACGATCCGTATCCCAAAAGAAGGCAGCATCGGATAAACGCGGTCGCACCACTCGTTCATTTCCATCGCGCACTTTCTCGGGATCGCGGCTGGCGATGTTTGCGACCGTGATGAAGTAGTTCATCAACTGCCCGTTCGCGTCGCGGACCGGGAAGTAACGTTGATGATCCTGCATGGTAGCGATCGGCACTTCCTGCGGCAGGCGCAGAAACTGTTCATCGAAGCGACCGGCGATCGCGACTGGCCATTCCACCAGCGCGGTGACTTCATCGAGCAGTTTGTCTTCGATCACCGCGTTGCCGCCGATCGTCTCGGCGATCGCGTTCACATCGCTGCGGATCCGTTCGCGACGGACCGTGACATCCGCAACGACATGAGCTTTCTCTAACAACAGTTCGGCGTACTTCGCTGGATTGCTGATCGCCAACTGTTCGGGACCGTGAAAGCGATGACCACGAGTGTGTTTCCCCGTCGCCACGCCCAGGACTTCAGCTTCGATGACATTGGAGCCGAACAGCATCACCACCCAATGCACCGGGCGGACGAATTCCTGCGAGCCGGCGCCCCAACGCATTCTGCGTGCGATCGGCAACGCGTCCAGCGAAGCGGTGACGATGCCCGGGAGCAGCGTGGTCGTCGCCTCGCCCTTCTTCGAACCTTCATATTGAAGGATCTTGCCCTTGGGGCCCTCGACCTGTTGCAGCTGTTCGATACTCACGCCGCACGAAGCCGCAAAACCCAGCGCCGCTTTGGTGGGCTGACCATCGGGACCAAAAGCATTCGCGACCGCGGGGCCCTGACGTTTGATGACCTGATCCGGCTGCTGATCCGCGACGCCATCCGCGAATACGGCCAAACGGCGAGGCGTAGCAAACCATTTCACCTCGCCATGTTTGATGCCGGCGTTGGCGAGGCCTTTGATGATTCCTTCAGCGAAGGCCGCGGCCAATGTGAACAAGGACGCCGGCGGCAATTCCTCGGTGCCGATCTCAACCAGAAAATCACGTTTGCTCATGGGCTCAGGCTTCCGCCGCCGCGCGATTCAACATTGGGAAGCCCAACGCCTCGCGGGTCTTGTAATAGGTTTCGGCCACGTCCTTGGCCAAGGCGCGCACGCGCAGGATGAAGCGCTGCCGCTCAGTGACCGAGATGGCTTTGCGCGCGTCGAGCAGGTTGAAGGTGTGCGACGTCTTCAACATCTGTTCATATGCCGGCAACGCAAGGCCGCTCTCGAGCAGCTTCTTGCACGCGGCTTCGTGATCGTCGAAATGTCTGAACAGCTGCGCCGTGTCGGCGAGCTCGAAGTTATATTTGGATTGCTCCACTTCGTTCTGGTGATAAACATCACCATAGGTGACGCGGCCGAGCGGGCCCTCGGCCCACAGCAAGTCATAAACGCTCTGCACTCCCTGCAGATACATCGCGAGGCGTTCCAGTCCGTAGGTGATCTCGCCCATCACCGGCTTGCAATCCAGGCCACCGACTTGTTGGAAGTAAGTGAACTGCGTGACTTCCATGCCGTTCAGCCAGATCTCCCATCCCAGCCCCCAGGCGCCGAGGGTCGGCGACTCCCAGTTGTCTTCGACCAGGCGGATATCATGCGTCAGCGGATCGAAACCCAGCGACGCGAGCGAGCCGAGATACAGATCGACGATGTTCGGCGGCGAGGGCTTCAGCACCACCTGGAATTGATAGTAGTGCTGCAGGCGGAACGGGTTCTCGCCATAGCGGCCATCGGTCGGGCGCCGGGACGGCTGAACGTACGCCGCACTCCAAGGTTCAGGTCCCACGGCTCGTAACAGGGTGCCGGTGTGAAACGTGCCCGCGCCCATCTCCATGTCGTAAGGCTGCAGGATCACGCAACCCTGCTGCGACCAGTAGGACTGCAGGGCGAAGATCAGTTCCTGAAAGGTCCGTGGCGGAGTGACGGGCCGGGCATTGGTTTTGGAAGCGGCCATGCAGATCCATCTAATAGATGAGAATTCCGGCCACTGACGCGGCCGTGGGCGAAAAGCGCGCGAGTATAGCGTGAGGGTCACGTGCCAAAACGAGGCCACGCTTGATCCAGGTCACGGTCGCTTTCAGCGCGGGATGATGGTATGCACACCTATGGTGCATTAACGGATTGATGTGCTCCAATCCAGCGCGCGAGTTTGTAAGGCTTTCCATCCAGTCCCACCAAAACCAAGCGCTTGCGCCATGACGGTGCGCTGGCATGCTTCCTGCAATTTTGCGAGCCCAAGCTTCAAGAATCAGCACCCGGCCCCCTGATTAATCCCTGATTTGAATTCAGGGAGGGCCGAAAAACCTCCTGGCGTCGTAGCGGCGAGCGGCCCGGGACTCTCTAACCTCGCTGTTACCGGAGGAGAACTCATGACGACCCCCGCTGAAGTCCTCAGCATCTTGAAAGAAAAGGAGGTCAAGTTCGTTGACTTGCGATTCACGGACACCCGCGGGAAGGAACAGCACGTGACTGTGCCCGCGCACACGATCGAGCAAGGCTTCTTCGAGGACGGCAAGATGTTCGACGGCTCGTCGATCGCCGGCTGGAAGGGCATCAATGAGTCGGACATGGTGCTCATGCCCGATGCCACCACCGCGATCATGGATCCCTTCTTTGAAGAGACCACGCTCATCATCCGCTGCGACGTGCTCGAACCCTCCACCATGCAGGGCTACGAACGCGATCCGCGCTCCATCGCGAAACGCTGCGAGGCCTACCTGAAGTCGACCGGCATCGGTGAGAAGGCGCTGTTCGGCCCGGAAAACGAATTCTTCATTTTCGATGACGTCCGCTTCGGCACCACGATGCAGGGCTCGTTCTTCGAAATCGATTCCGTCGAAGCGGCCTGGAGCTCCGGCAAGAAATACGAAGCCGGCAACACAGCCCATCGCCCCGGCGTGAAGGGCGGCTACTTCCCGGTTCCGCCGGTCGATTCCTTCCAGGACATCCGTTCGGCCATGTGCCTCGCGCTCGAAGAGCTGGGCATGAAGGTCGAAGTGCACCACCACGAGGTGGCGACCGCCGGCCAGTGCGAAATCGGCGTCAACGCCAACACGCTGGTCCGCAAGGCTGACGAAGTACAGATGCTGAAGTACGCGATCCACAACGTCGCGCACGCCTACGGCAAGACCGTGACCTTCATGCCGAAGCCCATCGTCGGCGACAACGGCAGCGGCATGCACGTGCACCAGTCGATCCAGAAAGACGGCAAGCCGGCTTTCGCAGGCGACAAGTACGCGGGTCTGTCGGATCTCGCGCTGTACTACATCGGCGGCATCATCAAGCACGCCAAGGCGATCAACGCGTTCACGAACGCCAGCACCAACAGCTACAAGCGTCTGGTGCCGGGCTTCGAAGCGCCGGTGATGCTCGCCTACTCGGCACGCAATCGCTCCGCTTCGATTCGTATTCCCTGGGTCGCGAACCCCAAGGGCCGCCGCATCGAAGTGCGCTTCCCCGACTCCACCGCGAATCCGTACCTCGGCTTTGCGGCGATGCTGATGGCCGGCATCGACGGCATCCAGAACAAGATCCATCCGGGCGAAGCCGCGGACAAGGATCCGTACGACCTGCCGCCGGAAGAGGCGAAGAACATTCCGGAAGTCTGCTACTCGCTGGAACAGGCGCTACAGG
>JBEVKA010000278.1:0-10520 GCA_040509855.1 Steroidobacter sp. | reverse complement strand
TCAGCCGCAACTGAGTCATGTGTAACGTTGGCAGGCCTCGACCACACAGGATCCAGCGCACTTGATCGGGTGATCGTTGCAGGACGGTGTCGATGGCCCGTATCAGCGCCGGCGAATTCACGCATTGCACGTCGTCGAGCACCAGGGTCAGGGGCCGGTCGAGACGACAAAGCGCCGCGATGAAGATCGATGAGCTGGCGTTCGATGCATCGCTCGTGTCGTGTCCATGAGCGATGTGGGCGTCGAATGACGGACACACCACCCGCACGGCGGCGATCAGATAGGAGAACAAACGCATCGGATCGTCGTCGGCGTCGTCGAGCGACAGCCACGCGATCGCCTGTTCAGGGTTCACACGCTGATGCCACTGTGTCAGCAGTGTAGTTTTGCCAGAGCCGATCGGCGCCGTCAGCAATGTGAGCTTGTGCTTCGACATCGCATCCAGTTTCGCCAGCAGCGTGGGGCGATCGATGCAGGTCGCCGCCGCGTGCGGCGGTTTCAGCTTGGAATGAATGAGATGGTGTGAAGTCGCGCCGTCGACAGGAGTCGCAACTTCAGGCGTCCCTGCCTGGCCGGTGTCGCGTCTGGTGAGCTGGTGTGCCACGCGCTCTCCCCCCGAATCGTCCGTTTCTTGGAATATGGCCATCGAAACATCGATGCCGCCCCTCCGATCGAAGGGGGCGCGTCGATTATGCAGACGCCTAGCATGCGCGTCATCCGCTGAAGCTGCAGCGGTTCATTCACCACACGAATCCATTGGCCAGGAAATTTTTCAGGGGGGAGTCACCAGCCATGAGCAGTACAGCCATGTGCTCCCGAAGGGAGTGGGGCCTTGCGAGATTAGTTCTGTTCTGCGCAACACTACTCGGCGGTGTGGGCGCGTTGGCGCAGACGCCGAATTTTGTGGCCTTCGAATCGGGCCACGTGCGGCCCATGGCGATCTCGCCCGATCGCACGCGCCTGTTCGTCACCAATACACCGGACAACACGCTGGAAGTGTTCGACATCACGTTGTCGGGCCTGGCGCTGCGAGCCCGCGTGCCGGTGGGCCTGGAGCCGGTGGCCGTGGCCGCTCGTAGCGATTCCGAAGTGTGGGTGGTGAATCATCTCTCCGACAGCATCAGCGTGGTGACGCTCAGTGGCACACCTCGTGTAACTCGCACACTGCTGGTGGGCGATGAACCGCGCGACATCGTGTTTGCCGGCTCACCTGTGCGTGCTTTCATCACGACCGCGCATCGTGGCCAGCAGCGCACCGACTCCTCGATCAGCAGCGTGCCTGGAGCGGGCGATCCGCAGCTGACCACTGCGAGCATCGGTCGCAACGACGTGTGGGTGTTCGACCCGGCGAGCCTGGGCACGACGGTGGGCGGCACGCCGCTGCGAATCATGAATTTCTACAGCGACACGCCACGCGCGCTGGCGGTGAGCCCGGACGGCAACACCGTGTACGTCGCGGCGTTCAAGTCGGGCAACCAGACCACGACCGTGCTCGAGCCCATGGTGTGCGACGGCTTCCGTCCCAACACGCCGTGCCTCGTCGACAATCTTTCGATCATGCCCGGCGGCAATCCTGGTCCAGGCACCAACTTCGAAGGCCGGCGCGCGCCCGAAGTGGGCCTGATCGTCAAATTCAACAACGCCACCAATCGTTGGGAAGACGAGCTGGGCCGTAACTGGAACAACGCCGTGCGATTCCGCTTGCCGGATCTGGACGTGTTCGCGGTCGATGCGCGCACGCTGAGCCAGACCGCCAGCTACGCACATGTAGGCACCACGCTGTTCAACATGATCGCCAATCCGGTGAGCGGCAAGCTGTACGTTTCCAACACCGAAGCATTCAACCTCGACCGTTTTGAAGGTCCGGGCCAGTTCGGCGGCCACACCGTGCAGGGCCACCTGGCGGAAACGCGCATCACCGTGATCTCCGGCTCGAACGTGCAGCCCCGACATCTGAACAAACATATCGACTACACCAAGCTCGCCGGCGAGTCGGGCTTCGATCCGACGACACGCAATCACAGCTTGTCGACGCCGCTCGGCATGGCGGTGACCGCCAACGGCCAGACATTGTATGTGGCTGCATTTGGCTCGAGCCGCATCGGCGTTTTCAGTACGAGTGCATTGGAAGGCGACTCGTTCAATCCTCGCTCGATCAGCTCCAACTACATCAATGTCACGGGCGGTGGTCCGAGCGCGGTGATATTGGACGAGCCTCGCGGTCGCTTGTATGTAACGACTCGCTTCGACAACGCGGTGAAGGTGATAAATCTCAGCACCAAGGCGCAGGTCGCCGCCGCCACGTTGCCGAATCCTGAACCGGCGGCGGTCGTGCAGGGCCGGCCGCTGCTATATGACGCGACTCAGCTGTCGGCGAACGGCGAGGCGTCGTGCGCGAGCTGTCACATCTTTGGCGACGTGGACGAGCTGGCGTGGGATCTGGGCAATCCCGACGATCCCGTCACTCACAATCCGCTGCCGAAGAATCTGGCGGGTGATCTGGAGATCACCCTGGGCAAGATTCTGTTCGGCGTGCGCACGCCCATCAACGGCAGCGACGATGTCGAGGAATTCCATCCGATGAAGGGGCCGATGACGACGCAGACCTTGCGCGGCCTGCGTAACTCGGGCGCCATGCATTGGCGCGGCGACCGTGCCACCGGCCACTTCGGCAGCGATCCGCTCGACAGCAACCTGTCGTTCAACAACTTCATCGTCGCCTTCGAGGGGCTGCTCGGCCGCGACGGCATTCCCACCGCAGCCGACATGCAGAAGTTCACGACGTTCCAGCTGCAAGTGCTGCCGCCACCGAACCCGGTGCGCAAGCTGGACAACACACTCAACGCCGCTCAACAGCGCGGTCGAAATTTCTATGTCGGCTCGCGGCCGTCGGACGGCATCGAGATTCCGATTCTCGGCGGCATCATTCCGGGCGAAACCGCGTTCACTTGCGAAGGCTGCCATCGCCTCGATCCGTCGTCGGGCTTCTTCGGCACCGGTGGCTCGGCGAGCTTCGAGGGCATCACCCAGATCGTGAAGATCCCCCACCTGCGCAACATGTATCAGAAGGTGGGCATGTTCGGCGCGCCCAAGGTGAACTTCTTCGGTGCGGCCGACACTGGCAACACGGGCGATCAGATCCGCGGCTTCGGCTTCGTGAACGATGGTTCGGTGGACACGCTGTTCCGTTTCTTCACCGCCATCGTGTTCAACCCGACGCTGAATTCGGGCTTCCCCCTCATCAACCCGGACGCCACGCGTCGTGATGTGGTCGAGTTCATGCTGGCCTTCGACAGCGATCTCGCACCGATCGTGGGCCAGCAGGTGACGCTGACCAGCGGCAACTCCAGCACAGTCAACTCACGCATCAACCTGCTGATCCAGCGCGCCCGGACGTCGTTTACGTCGAAGGAACTGGGTGGCGCGACTCGTGAGTGCGATCTGGTGGCGAAGGTCGTGCTGAGTGGCGCCAACAAGGGCTATCTGCTCGATGCAGGGGCAGGGGACTTCGTAGCGGCGGATGGCACACGTCGCACGGACGCTTCGCTACGCGCTCTGGCGGCCACCAGCGGGCAAGAGGTGACGTACACCTGCGTGCCGCCAGGCTCGGGACGACGCATCGGCCTCGGCTTGTAGGCGGTTCAGGTTTCGCATCGACATGACCCCGTGCGCCCTGAAGTGGCGCACGGGGTTTTTTTCTGGCGACGGGCGGTCTATCTGGATACCATCGCGTTCGTTACACGCTTCGCACTCACGATTCAGATTCATTGCCAGCGCTCATTTTTCCAAAGACGCGCCTCTGGGCGGTCGTCGTATTACTTATTGCTGTGGCATGGACGGTGCGGGCGGAACAGTCGCACCCGGCGAAAACACTGATCGATCAGGCGGCCGCGGCCGTTCGCAGCAATCCCGAAGCCAGTGCGCGTGACGCGCAGGCAGCGTTGCAGTTACTCGCGCAACAGCCCGATACCGATCTGGAGATCCGCGCTCGACTCCTGTTGTGCGATCACCTGTCCGAGCGCGATCGTGCCGCCGCCGAGGCCGAAGCTGCCAAAGCTCGTGCACTGCTGACGCGCGTGACTCGCAAGGGGTTGGAAGCCGGCGTGCTCACCTGCGAAGGCACAATCCTGGAAACGGCGGGCGACAGCACCGATGCGCTACGGCTCTACGATCAAGCGATCGCTGTCGCCACGGGTGTGCGCGATCTGGAAATGCTCGCCGCCACTTCATTCGCTCGCGGCTACGTGCTGGGCCTGCAAGGCAAGTTCGCGACCGGGCTCGCGGATCTGAAACGTTCGCAGACACTCTACGATCAACTACGCCTGCCGCATCATGAGATGACGGCGCTCAACGGCGTGGCCATCCTGTACAACCGCATGGGCGATTATGTCCAGGCGCGTCACATGTACGATCAAGCGCTCAAGGCACAACGCGACGCCGGCATGTATCGCGAACAGAGCGTCACCTTGCACAACCTCGCCCGCGTTTACGAAAACCTGGCGCAATGGGATTCGGCGCAGTTGTCGTTTCAGGAATCGTACGACCTCTGCCGTCGGCTGAGTTATCCACGTGGCGAAGCGCACGCGCTGCGCGGGCTCGCCGCAGTGAAGAATGCGAAGGGCGATCCGGAAGGCGCGCTGGTGATTCTCGAACAAGCGGCCGCGCTTCAGAAACAAACACCGGATGCACGCTTGAACGCACAGATTCAACTGGCGCGCGGCGTTTCCCTGCATCAGTTGAAGCGCTTGCCCGAAAGTGTCGCGGCCTTGAAAGAAGCGCTGGCGGTGTTTCGACAAGTGGACTCGTTGAACGAGCTGCGCACTACTTACGGTGAGCTGGCTTCGGCGCTCTCGGACATGGGGAACTGGCGCGAAGGCTATACCCACCTGATGCATGCGCAGGAAACATCGGAGCGCATGTTCCGCAATCAAGTCGATCAGCGGTTCTCGACCTTGAAGGTCGAATTCGACACCGCCTCCAAGGACAAAGAGAACGCATTGCTCTTGCGTGAGAACAATGCCAATCAGCAGGCGCTCGCGCAGGGCAAGCGGGCCAGCAAATTGCAGAATGTCGTGATCGGGTTGACGGTGGTACTCGCACTGCTGCTCGCCACGTTGGCCATTCATCAATGGCGTTCGCGTCGTCGCATGCACGTGCTGGCGATGACCGATGAACTCACCGGCGTGCCGAATCGACGCGCAGTGCTATCGCGGCTCGCGCCTTTGTTACAGCATCCGAACCCGCCAACGTGCGCGATGCTCATCATCGACATCGATCACTTCAAGAGCATCAACGATCAGCACGGCCACGCCGAAGGCGATGAAGCGCTGATCCTGGTCGCGGCCACGTTGCGCGAGCATGTGATCGAGCCCGCGTTCATTGGCCGGCTCGGCGGCGAGGAGTTCGTCGTGGTGCTGCCTGGAGCGGACTACGACAAGGACTATCGCCTCGCCGAACGCTTTCGCGAAGCCGTGATGGCCATCGACACCCGCCGCTGGCTACAGGACCGTCGCATCACCGTCAGCATCGGCTTGACGCTGTCGCGCGAGTCCGGCGACACGCCGAGCACGATGCTGCAGCGGGCGGACGCTGCACTCTACGAAGCCAAGCGCGCCGGCCGTAACTGCGTGAAGGCTCAATTGCCCGTCATTTCAGAGATCAATCCCACCGCGCCGGTCAACTCGGTGACGGTCGAATACGCATAAGCGCCCGGCATCTGCCAGAATCGGCAACCTAACGGCGCTCCGGGGCGCCGCCACTGAAAAAAGCGAGGATCAAATGCCGAGACTGCGAAGGACTGTGCTCGCCGCGTGCGGGCTCGTCGTGTTTGGCGCGTTGGCTAATGGAGCGCAGGCGGACGAGGACAAGGCGCTCACACATGCGCGCGAGCTGCTGAAAAAGACCATTCTCGTCGATGGCCACAATGATTTGCCGTGGGCGATTCGCACCGACAAAAAGGCGCCGAGCAACGTTGCCGCCTACGATCTCAGCGGCGCGGTGCCCGGCCAGACTGACTTGAAGCGTCTGAAGCAGGGCGGCGTCGGCGCGCAATTCTGGTCCGTCTACATTCCTGGCGAGATCGGCAGCGGCTACGCGCGCATGCAGCTGGAGCAGATCGACATCGCCCGCCGTGTGATCGAGCGTTATCCGCAGTCGCTCAAATACACAGGCACCGTGGCGGAGATTCGCGCCGCTCATAAAGAAGGTCGCGTCGCTTCGCTGCTGGGCATGGAAGGCGGCCACGCGATCGAGAATTCATTGGGCGCGCTGCGCGCTTACTACGATCTGGGCGTGCGTTACATGACGCTCACTCACAACGTCAACCCGGATTGGGCGGACTCGGCCGCCAAACCGCCACAGCATGGCGGCCTCACCCAATTCGGCGAAGACGTGGTGCTCGAGATGAATCGCATCGGCATGCTGGTCGACCTGTCGCACGTCTCCGATGACACCATGGACGACGCGCTCCGCGTTTCCAAGTCGCCCGTGATCTTCTCTCATTCGTCAGCGCGTGCGATCTGCGACGTGCCTCGCAACGTGCCGGACACCATCCTCAAACGCCTGCCCGCCAACGGTGGCGTGGTGATGGTTACATTCGTGGCCGGCTTCATCGATCCCGCGGTCGCCAAGATCCAGGTCCCCGCAATGGCGGAAGTAGGGCGGCGTACGCAGGGTAAGACGGTGGAGGAGAGCGAGAAGATCGTCGAAGAGATCATGGGCAAGCTGAAGCTGCCCAAGACCAGCATCGCCATGGTCGCCAACCACATCGATCACATTCGCAAGGTCGCCGGCGTCAAGCACGTGGGCATCGGCGGCGACTACGACGGCAACACTGAGTGGCCGGTCGGCCTCGAAGATGTGTCGGGCTATCCGCTGCTGTTCGCCGAGCTGATCCGTCGTGGCTGGAGCGATGAGGATTTGAAACTGCTCGCCGGCGAGAACGTATTGCGCGCACTGGCGCAGGCCGAGGATGTTTCCCGGCAGATGAACAAGCAATGAGGTGAGCAGCGCGATGGATCGCTGGCAGTTCTGGATCGATCGCGGCGGTACGTTTACGGATGTCATCGGTCGACGGCCGGATGGTGGCGTAGTCACGCTGAAACTGCTTTCCGAGAATCCGCGGCGTTACCGTGACGCCGCGGTTCAAGGCATTCGCGAGCTGCTCGGATTGCCGGCTGACGCGGCCATCCCTGCTGATCGCATCGAAGCCGTGAAGATGGGCACGACGGTGGCGACCAATGCGCTGTTGGAGCGCAAAGGCGATCGCACGGTGTTGGTGACTACGCGCGGGTTCGCGGATGCGCTGCGGATCGCGTATCAACATCGGCCGAAACTGTTCGTGCGTCACATCGAGCTGCCGTCGTTGCTCTACGAAGCCGTCGTCGAAGTCGATGAGCGCATCGGTGCGGATGGCAGCGTCGTGCGCGAGCTGGAGATCGAGTCGGCGCGAAAGGCTTTGCAGGCCGTATTCGAACACGGCATTCGCAGCTGCGCGATCGTGCTGATGCATGGCTATCGTTTTCCGGAACACGAGCGACGGCTCGGTGAGCTGGCTCGCCGCATCGGCTTCACGCAGGTGTCTGTTTCTCACGAAGTGAGTCCGCTGATGAAGCTGGTGTCGCGCGGTGACACCACCGTCGTGGATGCTTACCTGTCACCGGTTCTGCGTCGTTACGTCGAGCAAGTGGCTTCGCAATTGCCGGGAGTGCGACTGCAGTTCATGCAGTCGTCTGGCGGGCTGACGGACGCGCATCAGTTCCAGGGCAAGGATGCGATCTTGTCTGGCCCGGCCGGCGGTATCGTCGGCGCCGTGCGTGCGGCGGGCGAGGCGGGATTCGACAAGATCATCGGTTTCGACATGGGCGGCACATCGACGGACGTCGCTCACTACGCGGGCGAGTACGAACGCGCGTTCGATACTGAAGTGGCCGGCGTGCGGCTGCGGGCGCCGATCATGCAGATTCATACGGTGGCGGCGGGCGGCGGATCGATTTGTCGCTTCGACGGCGTGCGCTTGCGCGTGGGGCCGGAGTCGGCGGGTGCCGATCCCGGGCCTGCTGCTTATCGTCGCGGCGGGCCGCTCACTGTGACCGATTGCAATGTATTGCTCGGTCGCATCCAGCCGGATTTTTTCCCTGCGGTGTTCGGTGCGGCTGGCAATGAGCCGTTGGATGCCGCGGCCGTTGCAGAGAAGTTCACAGCGCTGGTCAGCGAAGTTGTCGCCACGGGCGTGACAACACATTCGCAGCAGAGCATCGCTGCAGGTTGTATTCGCGTCGCGGTGGAGAACATGGCGAACGCGATCAAGAAGATTTCAGTGCAGCGGGGACATGATGTCACCGAATACACGCTGGTCTGCTTTGGCGGAGCAGCGGGTCAGCATGCGTGTCTGGTCGCGGATGCGCTCGGCATGCAGACGGTTTATATCCATCCGCTCGCGGGTGTGCTGTCGGCATATGGCATCGGCCTTGCCGATGTCACGGCAATGAAACAACGAGCCGTCGAGGCGGATCTCAGCGATGCGACGTTGGCCGGGTTGCGCGAGTCGTTCGAATCGCTGGAAGCGGCGGCGAAGGATGTGCTGCGTCCTCAGGGCGTCGCCGACGAGCGCATTCGTATCGAGCGCAGACTCGCGATCAAATATGCGGGCACGGACAGTACGCTGCAGCTCGACTACTCGACGAGCGTCGACGCGAAGCAGGTCGCGGCGCGTTTCTACGAAGAGTATCGGTTGCGATATGGCTTCTTGATGGCGGGCCGCGCGCTGGTCGTCGAGTCCATCAGCGTCGAGGCCATCGGCGCAGGCCACGAAGCTACACGCTCAACGGCACAACCGCAGGCGAGCGCGGAGCTGCCTCGGCCGATCGACACGCGACGAGTGTTTTTCGTCGACGCGTGGATCCAGACATCGTGTTTCGATCGCGATGGTTTGCTGCCGGGCATGAAGCTGTCCGGCCCCGCGCTGATTCGTGAGCGCAACACCACGATCGTGATCGAGCCGGGCTGGCAGGCGGAAGTCACGCCGCTGAATCATATGGTGTTGCGACGAGTGCAACCGCTGCGCCGGGAGCATGCCATCGGTACGCAGGCCGATCCGGTGCTGCTCGAAGTGTTCAATAATCTATTCATGGCCATCGCCGAACAGATGGGCATCACGCTGGCCAACACGGCCACATCGGTGAACATCAAGGAACGATTGGATTTCTCCTGCGCGCTGTTCGACTCCGCCGGGCAACTCATTGCCAATGCCCCGCACATGCCCGTGCACCTCGGGTCGATGGGCGAGTCGGTGCAGGAGATTCTGCGTCGACGCGCAGCCTCGATGAGGCGAGGCGACGTGTTCGTGCTCAACGCGCCCTATGCAGGCGGCACACATTTGCCCGATGTGACAGTCGTCATGCCCGTGTTCATCGACGCTGTAACGAATGTCCCAACCTTCTTCGTCGCCGCTCGCGGCCACCACGCTGACATTGGCGGCACCACACCGGGCTCGATGCCGGCGAGTTCGCAGCACATTGAAGAGGAGGGCGTGCTCCTGGACAACGTGCAGCTCGTGGCCAATGGCGAGCTGCTAGAGAAGGAGATGCGCGCGCTGCTGTCGTCGGGCAAATACCCGGCACGCAACGTCGAACAGAACCTTGCCGATCTGCGCGCGCAGGTCGCGGCTTGTCAAAAAGGTGCAGCCGAACTCGAAAGCATGGTGTCGCACTTCGGCCTGCCGGTGGTGCAGGCCTACATGCAGCACGTCCAAAACAATGCCGAAGAAGCAGTCCGTCGCGTGATCGGCGCACTCAAAGACGGCGAGTTCACGTATGCGATGGACAATGGCGCGCAAGTCAAAGTCACCATCAGCATCGACGCCAGGTCGCGTGAGGCAGTGATCGACTTCACCGGCACGAGTCCGCAGCAGCCCAACAACTTCAACGCGCCGCTGCCTGTCACGCGAGCGGCGGTGCTCTACGTTTTCAGAACCTTGGTCGACGACGAGATCCCGATGAACGCGGGCTGCTTGAAGCCGCTGCGCATCGTGGTGCCGCCCGGTTCGATGCTCAATCCACAATCGCCGGCTGCCGTGGTCGCCGGCAACGTCGAAACATCACAAGTCGTCACCGATTGTCTCTACGGTGCCCTGGGCGTGCTCGCGGCCAGCCAGGGAACGATGAACAATTTCACGTTCGGCGACGGTCGGCATCAATATTACGAAACCATCGCGGGCGGCTCGGGCGCGGGCCCGCAGTTCGACGGCACCGATGCGGTCCAGACTCACATGACCAACTCGCGGCTGACCGATCCGGAAGTGCTCGAGTGGCGCTTCCCGGTGCGGCTGGATGCATTCGGGATTCGACGCGGCTCAGGTGGAGCGGGGCGTTACAAAGGCGGCGACGGAGTGGAGCGACGCGTTCGTTTCCTGCAGCCCATGACCGCCGTGCTGCTCGCCAACCATCGCATCATCGCGCCGTTTGGGTTGGAGGGCGGCGGCGCAGCGGCCACGGGCCGCAACTACGTTGAACGTGCCGCTG
>JBEVKA010000277.1:0-3067 GCA_040509855.1 Steroidobacter sp. | reverse complement strand
ATCGTCGCGCCGTTTGGCGTGGCTGGTGGCAAGTCCGGTGAAGTTGGCAAGAACTGGATCGAGCGCGCCGACGGAACGATCGAACATTTCGGCGCGACACACACGGCACAGCTGAACAGCGATGACGTGTTCGTGATTCAAACACCCGGGGGTGGCGGCTTTGGCTGAACACACGTCCGCAGGCGCTCGTCCCGGGCGTCTTGCGACCGCGAGCATCGTCGGCACGACGCTCGAATATTACGACTTCGCCGTATACAACATGCTGGCGGCGCTGGTGTTCAACCGGCTGTTCTTTCCGTCGTTCGATCCGCTGTCCGGCACCCTGCTCGCGTTCTCCACCTTCGCGATCGGCTATGTATCACGCCCGGTGGGCGGGCTGATCTTCGGTCACCTCGGCGATCGATATGGTCGTCGCTTCGTGCTGGTCGCGACGTTGCTGTTGATGGGCATCACCACGGCATTGATGGGTGTGTTGCCAACTTACGAAGCTGCTGGTATCGCCAGCCCGATCCTGCTCGTGCTGTTGAGATTCGTGCAAGGCGCGGCGCTCGGCGGTGAATGGGCCGGTGCGGTGCTGCTCAGCGTGGAGCATGGAGATCCGCAACGGCGAGGCCGCAACGCTTCGTGGGCGCAGATGGGACCGTCGTTGGGCACATTGCTTGCCACGGGATCGATCGCGCTCATCACCCTGCTGCTTTCACCGGAAGAATTCATCGCGTGGGGCTGGCGGTTGCCGTTCTTCGCCAGCGTCGTGCTGGTGGTGTTTGGTTTATGGATTCGTTCGGGCGTCGCAGAGACGCCGCTGTTCAGGCAAGTCGAGCAGCAACGAGCCAAGGCAAGCGCGCCGTTGGGCGAAGTGGTTCGAAATCATTGGCGCGGATTGTTGATCGGCGGTGGCGTGCGCATCGGCCCCGATGTCTTGTATTCAATCGCGGTGGCGTTCTCGCTCAGCTACATGACCACCGTGCTCGGATTGTCACGCACGCTGGCGCTCATCGCCTTGTCGGCAGGTGGCGCGGTGAATGCATTGTCGATTCCGATGTTTGGTGCGCTGTCGGATCGTTGGGGCAGACGTGTCGTGTATGGCGCCGGCGCAGTGCTCGGTCTGGCGTGGATGTTCGCGTTCTTTCCCTTGCTCGCCACGAAACAGCCGGCGCTGATCGTGCTCGCCGTGGTCGTGGCATTGACGATCCACGCCATGATGTATGGCCCGCAGGCCGCGTTTATTGCCGAACAATTTCCTACCAGAGTCAGATTCGCTGGTGCCTCGCTTGCGTATACATTGGCCGGTGTGATCGGCGGCGGCATCGCGCCAATGATCTCTACTGCGTTGGTGCGTGCATACGACTCCAGCGTAGCGGTTTCTTCGTATGCGGCCGTTGCGCTGCTCATTACTTGTTGCGTCCTGTGGTTCGCGCGTGAACGAGCACGTGAGCCGTTGAGCTAGTTTTCCAGCAAAAGCGGCTGGAATACTTTTCGAGCTGAACCAAGGATTGGAATCTGCGCGGTCCATCCCCGCGAAACGCGTCCATGCGTTGCGAGCCGACAACATGTCGGAACTCTGTTGGCGCAGATTCGTTGCAGAAGATTGCTGACAACAGGACGTAAGCCATGAAGAAAGTGCAATGGGGGATCGCGCAAGCGCTGGGATTGTCGGTGCTGGCGGTGAGTTCCACGTTCGCCCCAACGGTCGCGACGGCACAGGTGACCAGTGCCACTGTTCGTGGTCAGGTGTTGTCACAGGGGAATCCGGTTCCCGCGGGTGTGCGAGTCATCGCGACCAACTCCGAGAGCGGCTTCACCAAGCAGGCGACCACTCAGGACGGCGGCGTATATGCGCTGATCGGTCTGGTGCCGGGGACATATCAACTCAAGATCGTTGGCGAAGGTTTTCAGGAGACGGCGCGCGCGGTGCGCGTGCAGATCGGTCAGACCGTCGACCTGGATTTGCAGGCGATTCCGGCTGCTGTGGCCGTCACCGATGAAGTCGTCGTCACCGCCGAACGTCTCGTCGACATGCGCACGTCCGAGGTCGCGACCAATGTGAGCCTGGAGCAGATCGAATCGCTGCCGCAGGGCAATCGTAACTTCCTCAACTTCGCGGCGCTGGCGCCCGGGGTACGTATCAACGATCGCGATACGGAGAAAACATTCCAGGCCGGCGCGTTGGGCGCCAACGCGGTGAATGTTTATATCGACGGCATCAGCTACAAGAATCAAGTCATCAATGGCGGCATCGTCGGCCAGGATGCGAGCCGCGGCAATCCGTTCCCGCAAAACGCAGTCCAGGAATTCCGCGTCATCACGCAGAATTTCAAGGCCGAGTATGAGCAGGCGTCCAGCGCCATCATTACTGCGCGCACCAAGTCAGGCACCAACGAGTTTCACGGCGACACATTCATCTACTATCAGGACAAGAGCCTGGTGGCGCGCGATGATTTCGCCCGGCCCGGTGAGCCCAAATCACAGTACGAACGCAAGCAGTACGGCATGTCGTTCGGCGGCCCCATCATCAAGGACAAGATGCACTTTTTCGTTGCCTATGAAGGCAACGATCAGGATCGTGCCGAGCGCGTGACGCTGGGCAATCCGGCGTTCGAGCCGATCTTCGGCCAATTCCAGGGCTCGTTCGTGCAGCCGTTCCGCGAGGACCTGTTCTTCGCCAAGATCGATTATCAGCCGACTTACAACCAGACCATGGACCTGTCGTTCAGCATGCGCGACGAGTCGGACATCAAGGACTTCGACGGCCAGACGAGCTACGAAGCCGCGAGCAACGTGCAGAACAAGGTGAAGATGGCGCGCCTCGCGCACACCTTCGAAGGCTCCGGCTGGACGAACGAAGCGAGCCTCGCCTTCCTCGACTACGCGTGGAATCCGGTGCCGATCAATCCGGATCTCGTCGGTCGCGAATACGTCGGTGTCATCCGCATCGGCGGCGCGGCCACGATCCAGAACTTCGGCCAGGAGTCGCTGACGTTCAAGAATGACTTCACCTACAGCGAGCTCGAATGGATGGGCAGCCACGTCATCAAGACAGGCGTGCGCTATTCGAAGGTCGACTACG
>JBEVKA010000276.1:0-4139 GCA_040509855.1 Steroidobacter sp. | reverse complement strand
ATGGAATCGGTGTGACGAACAAAGAGCGGTCATCGATATACTTGGCGAAGAACTCGATGCTGCCGCGATCGAACTTGCGCCCGATCTTGACGCGGAACTGTCCCCCTTCGTCCGCCGTGTAACCGGGATCGCGAACGCCATCGGACGTGCGGTAGTAGCCGCCGAGCGCGATACCCCAGTCATCATTGATCGGCCCGCTCCAAGCGGCGTCGGCGCGATAGCTGCCGTAGTCGGTGAAGCCGAGTTTGAATGCGCCCCGCGGCGAGCTTTTCGGAGACTGCGTGACGAAGTTGATGGTGCCGCCCACCGCACCGGCAGTGAAGATCGGCGCGGTGCCGCCACGCAGGGCCTCGACACGATCGATGGTGTCGTCGACGCGCACGAATTGATCCGGGTTGTAGAACGACAGCTCGAACACCGGATAAATCGGAATGCCGTCTTCCATCAAACCGACGTAGCGATAGCCGCCGTCTTGAATGATGCCGCGAGCGAATACGTTGCCCTGAGTGGTGCCGGCGGTGGACTCCACCCAGAATCCCGGCACGGCGGAAATCAATTCCGCCGAACTGCCGGGCGCCTGCTGTGCGATGTCCTCGGCGCTGAACGTGGAGATCGCCACGCTCGAATCGAACTTGGTGCGCTCGGCAACAGCGGTGCCGGTGACGATCACTTCTTCCACGCCGAACAGCGAATTCTGAGTTACCTGCGCCTGCTGATCCTCTATCGGCAATTGTTGAGCAACTGGAGCGGGCGCGGGCTGCGTCGCTTGCGCCAGACGCAATGGCGCGGCGGTGGACGTACGTTGCAACGACGCTTCCGGGCGCGGTGGAGCATCGGTGCTGATGGCGATGGTCTTGGCGTTCACGCGCCGATATTTCAAACCGGTGTTCTCCAGCAGGCGCTGAAGCACTTCCTGTCGCGTGTATGAGCCCGCCACGGCAGCGGACTCGCGGCCCTTGCCGATTTCGGAATAAAACACGACTTGATCGCCGCTCTGTTGCGCGTAAGCGCGCAAGGCTTGCGACAGCGGTTGGGCGGCGATGCTGAATTCCTGGCGAACCTGATCCGCGCTGGTTGCGCTCGCCTCGGCATCCTTGCGCAGAACCGTTTCCTGATTTTGAGCGAGCGCCGTGCCGGCCGAAGCCATGGCCAGCAGCGTCGCGATCGTTGCACGCAGCATGTGATATCCCCCCGATTCAGTATGCGGCGAGCTCCCGTGGCGCGCCATTGACTGCTATGAGGGGGTGAGCCGAAAAACCTGCCCCTGACGATACGACGGCCGTTAGTAGTGGGGTGGCCGTTCCTGCTCCGGTGTGTACGCAGTGGGTTCGCTCATCGCACCTTCGAGCTTGCCACTGACGGCCGCAAGCTCGGCGCGGAGCGCGTCGATCTCCTGCTGCTGGCGATACACGACCTCGCTGAGATCGTTGTTGGCGCGCTCCAGATAAGCGATGCGCAGTTCGATTCGTTCGACGATGTCTTCATTCATGCGCGCATCCTCTCGCGATCATCCGACCGCGCGCAATGCTGGCTTCGGCAGCGAGAAACTGAACGTAGCGCCACGCCCCGGCTCCGAATGCGCCCACACTTCGCCGCCATGTCGAGTGACGATCCGTTGCACGATCGCGAGGCCGACACCCGTGCCCGGATACTCACGCGCGCCATGCAATCGGCGAAACACGCCGAACAGGTTGTTGGTGAACTTGCTGTCGAAGCCGACGCCGTTGTCGATGATTTCATAGACCAGCCGGTCGCCATCCTCGCGGCCGGTGACCTGGATCTGCGGCTTCTCGACCTTGCTGCTGTATTTCACCGCGTTGTCGAGCAGGTTCAACCACACCTGGCTCATCAATCGCTCATCGCCTCTTGCCACCGGTAGCTTCGCAATGGAAATCACCGGCTCGATTTCTTCGTTCAAGCGCGAGGCGCGTGCCTGCTCGGCCGCGTCTCGCGCGAGCCGTTCCATGTCGAGCCGGCCGTGATCCAGCGACTGCCGGCCGCAGCGAGCGAATTCGAGCAGGTCGTCGATGAGCGACGACATGTGGATCACGTTGGCGCGAATGCGCTGCAGGTAATGACGCGTCTCGGGACTGATGTTCTTGCTCTTCTCGTCGCCGAGCAGTCGCGAGAAACCATCGATGGCTCGCAACGGCGCACGCAGGTCATGCGACACCGAATACGAAAATCCTTCCAGGTCGCCGTTGACGGTGCGCAGCTCCGCCGCCTGATTCTCCAGCTCGGTGTTGAGATCGCGAATTCGCTGCGTGGAGCGCTTCTGTTCTTCGAGCTGCACTTCCAGTTCCATGCGCGCCTGGTTGGCGCGATCGCGCTCCTGGCGCAGTTCCTCCGCCAGCGATTCGTTTTCGATCGCGAGCCGGATCTGGCGTTCGATGGAGACGGTCTGGCGGCCGGCGATCACCAGCATGATCGGCATATATAGAATGAACGCGAGTCCCAGCACGACGCGATCGCCGCCGAGCACGAACTGCGTAATCAAATGCGGCACGACGAAAGGAATCAACAAACAAGCATATGCATGTCGCACCGGCGCCTGCGATCCCATGCCCGACGCAGTGGCGCCGATGAACAGCACCGCCATGATGACTTCGCGCGTCGGGTCGTGCGGCAACAGGAATGAACCGGCGATGGACCACACGGCTCCACCCACCGCCGCGCCCACCATCATCGCGGCTCGCCAACGTTTGGTGTCGGCGAGATCACGCGGCCGACGCAGGAACGCCGCGGCCACTTGCCAACGCAACAACAACACCAGCAGCAGCACGACATACCACGCCACCGCGGCGGTGACGCCGTGATCCTCGACGGTCAGCCACGCCATCATCACGCCCAGGATCACGCTGCCGAACAGTGGCGACGTGGTGAGTCGGCACATCAGCGTGACCTGCTCGTTCAGGACGCGAGCCTCGATCTGCTGGCGAGTAGTTATGTCCGTGATCTCATCAAGGGCGGGGGGCTCCCGCTTGCACTTGTATTATGAGCAGGCAAGACGCCAAAACAACTGGGGAGTAGACTGCGCCGGTCCACTCCGGTCGAAGGAACCATCATGATCCGATTCTCTCGCATGACCGTGCCGGCGCTGCTGGCAGCCCTGGGCATTCTCGCCGCCGGCTCGACGCTGGCGCAGGCCAAGCCCTCGTTCGAGTCGCTGGACAAGAACGGCGACGGCAAGATCAGCCTCAACGAGGCCTCCACCGACGACGCGCTGTTCGTCGCCTTCAAGCAGCTGGACACCGACAAGAACGGCGAACTGAGCCGCGAGGAATTCGCCAAACATAAGTAGACTCTAAGAATGAGGCGGGGGGTGCCAAACCGACACCCCCCGCCGGATCGATGTAGCCGGGCAAGGATGCGTTCACGGCGAATGTCTCCCCTTGTCCACCATGTATTCAGGCGCTCGGGTACTATGAGCGCCGCTGGCCGCGCCCGGGTCACGGGCGCGCCAGGATCCGCTCAAAAACCAAGGTGTTTCATCGGGGGAGAAGCAATGTACAAGGATCCTATCGGGCCCGCGTGGGTCGGCCGTTTTCGTCGCGAAGCTCGCGGCCTGACCTGCCTGGTCATGCTGTCGGCCCTGTTGGCCGGCGCGGCAGGCTGCACCAAGCAGGAGCCCCAGGCGCCACCGCCGCCACCCACGCCGCAGGAAAAATCCAAGAACACGATCAGCAAGGCCGCGTTCGGCACCCTGCCCGACGGCGTCAGCGTTGATTTGTACACGATGGTGAATGCCAACGGCATGGAAGTGCGCGCCACCAACTACGGCGGCATCATCACTGCGCTGCTGGTCCCGGAAAGCGGCGGCAAGGTCAGCGACGTCACGCTGGGCATGAGCTCGTTCGACGGCTATCTCAAGAACGCCCCGTACTTCGGCGCCATCATCGGTCGCTACGGCAATCGCATCGGCAAGGCGCGCTTCAACATCGACGAGCAAACATACAAGCTGCCCGCCAACGACGGCCCCAACACCTTGCACGGCGGCCTGAAAGGTTTCGACAAAGTGGTGTGGCAGGCCGCGCCGTTCGAGAAGGAAGATTCGGTGGGCGTGGTCTTCACGTACACCAGCAAGGACGGCGAGGAAGGTTTCCCGGGCAACTTGCAGACGCGCGTGACTTATACGCTCA
>JBEVKA010000275.1:0-4384 GCA_040509855.1 Steroidobacter sp. | reverse complement strand
CACATTGGGCGGGAAATTCACCGGGCCCATGTGATCGAAAAAGATAAAGGGCCCGACCATGCGCCGTTTGGTCCAGGGAAGGATCCGGCCGACTTCGAAGCCGCCCAGATCCTTGCGTCGCGCGGGAATCATCAACTCGATCATGGGCTCACCTCTCGAGATCGAACACCAGCACTTCGGCGTCGGCGCCTTTGGTCAGCGACAACGAGCTGACATCGCTCAACCCCACCGCGTCGCCGGCATTCAGAACAGTGCCGTTCACGGTGATCGAGCCACGCGCCACGTGCGCATACGCCTGCCGATCAGCGGCGATCGCCAGCTCAGCCTGCTCCGCGCCATCGAACAACCCGGCATAGACCTTGGCGTTCTGATGGATGCGCACCGAGCCGTCGGCGCCATCGGACGACGCGATCAGTCGCAGCTTGCCCCGCTTTTCCTCGGCGGCAAAGTGCTTCTGCTCGTAGCTCGGCGTGACGCCCCGCTGATTCGGCATGATCCAGATCTGCAGAAAGTGCGCCGGCTTCTCCGCGGACGGATTGAACTCACTGTGCTGGACGCCGCGGCCCGCGCTCATGCGCTGGACGTCGCCCGGACGAATGGTCGCGCCCGTGCCCATCGAGTCCTTGTGGGCCAGCTCGCCATCGAGCACATAGCTGATGATCTCCATGTCCCGGTGACCGTGCGTGCCGAAGCCCATCCCGGCATCAACGCGATCTTCGTTGATGACGCGCAGCGCGCCGAACTGGACGTGCTCGGGGTCGTAATAGTCCGCGAACGAAAACGTGTGGAACGACTTCAACCAGCCATGATCGGCGTAGCCGCGTTCGTTACTGCGTCGGATGTTGAGCATGGGGTACTCCTTTGGTTGGCGGACAAGGTACGCTCGAGACGGCCCGCCAAATAGCGCCTGCGTGCGATAAGTCTTATGCCAGGATCAGGGGTCCGGCACACGCGCAAGCCCTTGTTCCGCCACGGGTCCGAGGCGTCGAGGGGCAGCTTTCGCGACTCACATCGTCATAGACACTGAAATGCCCTCCTCCGGCCGCAGCCAGCGCATCGCCGAGTGGGCCCGCAGCTGGAATGCGGGCCTCACACGCTATTTGCGTCGCCGGCTGCCCGGGCGCATCGATCCGCAGGATCTGGCGCAGGAAGTCTACGTCCGCCTGCTGCGCGTGGAGCAGTTGGAGCAGATCAAGGAACCGCAGGCTTATCTGTATCGCGTCGCCAGCAACGTCGCTGCCGAGTGGCGGATGCGGGCCGTTCACGCCAAGCCACACAGCGACGCCGAGCTGGAAGCGCTGGTCTCCGAGTCGACGCCGGATTCGCTGCTCGATGACGAGCAGTTCTCGGCACAGCTCGACGCGGCGTTGAAAAAGATGACGCCGATGGTGCGCGCGGTGATTTATCTGAAGCTGCGCGAGGATCTGTCGCACGAACAGATCGCCGAGCATCTTGGCATCACGCCTCGCATGGTGCGGCGGACGTTGACGACGGGTTATGCGCAACTACGCGCCAACATCGTGTTCGATTGATTCACTGAGCCGACATGCCATCCGATCACGATAACAACGCACCCGACCCGGCCACCACGCACGCCATGCAATGCGCGGCGCATTGGCTCGCGGTGCTGTCCGACGAGAACTGCACCGACGCGGAGCGCCGGCAGTTTTTCGTGTGGCTGCGCTCGTCGGGCCAGCATGTCGAAGAATTCCTGCGACTGAGTCGTTTTAACGCACACTGCTCGCGTCGCGAATTGTGGCCCGACGCCAGCGTCGCCGAGTTGATCGCCGTCGCGAAATCCAGCGGCGAAGGCAATGTTTCGACGCTGGAGCCGATCACTGACTTTTCATCCAAAGGTCGCGAACGCAAGCCCGTGCGTTGGGCCTTGGCTGCAGCCGCTGCGTGTGTATTCGTCGTCGCGGGATTGATCGCGGGTCGCGCGCAGTTCGCCGAGTGGTTCGCGCCCGAATACATCACCGCGCTGGGCGAACAACGCTCCATCACATTGGAAGATGGTTCCGTGGTCGAGTTGAACAGCCGGTCGCGACTGCGCACGCATTTCGAAAAGGAGCTGCGAGCCATCGAGCTGCTGGAAGGCGAAGCCATCTTCCGCGTTTCCAAGGATCCACACCGACCGTTTCGAGTGCGCACGGGCGCCACCGACATCGTCGCCATCGGCACCGCATTCAATGTGAAGGCCAGCGATGCGCGCACGGTCGTCACCGTGCTCGAAGGTCGGGTGCGAGTAAATCAACGCGAAGCCGCGGAACGATCAGCCGCGCGCTCGGCGCAGGCGGTCAGCGAATTCGAGCTGGCGATGGGCGATCAGCTGATCGTCGCCAAAGCTCAGCCAGCCATCCGTGTGTCGTTGCGCGATACGGAGAAAGTTACTTCGTGGACTGAGCGACGTTTGATATTCGAAGACACGCCGCTCTCCGCGGTTGCTGCGGAGTTCGCGCGTTACAGCTCACGAGCGATTCGTATCGATACCGCGAGCATCGGCGAGCGCAAGATCAATGGCGTATTCGACGCCACTGACCCCGCTTCGCTGGTGGAGTTCCTGAGCGCGGACGACTCGCTCGCCGTGCGCAACGAAGCCGACGGCTGGGTCATTCAAGCGCGCTGACGCGCTGCTGCTCGCCCTCTTTCGGACACACCGCGCCGGTGTCGATCCACGCCTTTATCAACTCCCCGAATTCCGCTTGAGTCCCCGGCGCAGGTTCGCGACCGGCGCCGGGATTCCAGCCCCAGCCCACCAGCGAATCCTCGGCCATGTGATGCTCGAGCTTTTTCAGGTCCAGATCGCCATTGCGCGAGCGATCCTTGATCTGTTCGCAAATCGATGCCAGCGACTTGCCTTCCCACGCCATCGACAACGGCGCGACATGCCACTTCGGATGCCCCGGTGTTCGCGATGGATCGTAGTTCGCGTCATGATGACAGTTACTGCACTCCATGGCCGGTGCGCCATGACCGTCCGGACCGCGGACCACCGGAGGCTCGTGCAACTTGCCTTCGTACTGTAGCGGTCGATCACCAGCGGGATGACAGTTCACGCAACGCGGATGCTGGATCACCTTGCCCGCTTCCTGAAACAGCGCCACCGAACGCTGCTTCTTGTTCTTGATGGACGAAAATTCGGACACCGGCCGCAGTCGCTCCGGCGCTTCGTCGGCGTACAAACCCAGCGGCGAGGAAACAAACAACAATGCGCCGCAGGTAACAAACATGGAATGTGCGCGCATCATGTCACTACCCTCCTCACAAACGGTAAACGCCGCGGTCGCTGTTGACCGGGCAGACGCGCGATCGCATTAGCGACCGCAGGGGCGATCGGCGGCACACCGGGCTCGCCCACACCCGTCGGCTTCTCAGTGGAACGCACGATAGTCACTTCGACGTCGGGCATTTCGTGAATGCGCAGCGAGCGATACTTGTCGAAGTTGGATTGTTCGACGCGGCCTTGATCCATGGTGATCTCGCCGTACAGCGCGTGCCCCAGACCGAAGCCGATGCCGCCTTCCATCTGCGCGCGAATCACATCCGGATTCACAGCGACTCCACAATCGACCGCGCACCAGACTTTGTGCACGCGTGGCTCGCCGTGGTCCCCTATCGAAACCTCGGCGATCTGCGCGACGTAAGAGCTAAACGCTTTGACGACAGCGACGCCGCGAGCGCGGCCGTTCGCCGGCCCGGGGCCATCCCATTTCGCCAGCTCGGCGACAGCACGCAATACACCCGCTTCACGCGGCGCGTTGGACATCAACTCCAAACGCCCTCGCACCGGATCTTTGCCGGCTGCTTGCAATAGCTCATCGATGAAACTTTCGACAGCGAATGCGGTGTGCGTGTGACCGACGGAGCGCCACGCGAGCACCGGCACACCGACCTTGGCGATGTGCAAATCACAGCAGAAGTTTTCGATCTGGTAAGGCAGCTCTTTCGCGCCTTCCACCATCAACGCGTCGACGCCATTCTTGTAACCGAAGAACTCGAATGGGGTGCCGACGATGAAAGACTGGCCGACGACCGTGTTGCTCCAGGCGGCGATCCGGTCATCGCGCACCGCGCCGCGCATTCGATGCACGAAGATCGGGCGATACAATCCGCCGCGCACATCGTCTTCACGCGTCCAAACCAGTTTGACCGGGCGATTCGGACCGATGGCCTTGGCGACTTGAGCCAGCTCGGTGGCGAAGTTCGACAGCACCTGGCCACGCAGACCGAAGCTGCCGCCGGCCAGCATCGTTTCTATTTGCACGCGCTCGCCGGGCAAGCCCAAGATCTTTGCGATCGCCTGCTGATCGGCGCTCTGCAACTGGCAGCCGTAGCGCGCCACCGCCGACTTGGCGTCCCAGCGCAAATAGCCGTCGAGCGGCTC
>JBEVKA010000274.1:0-10895 GCA_040509855.1 Steroidobacter sp. | reverse complement strand
CCGCTGTACACGCCCGAATGCCGCGAATGTAAATCCTGTCTGTCGCGCAAGACCAATCTCTGTACCGCGATTCGCGCCACGCAGGGCAAGGGCGTGATGCCCGATGGCACCAGTCGCTTCTCGCTCGACGGCAAACAGCTGCATCACTACATGGGCTGCTCGACGTTCGCGAACTTCACGGTGCTGCCCGAGATCGCGCTCGCAAAGATTCGCGAGGATGCGCCATTCGACAAAGTTTGTTACATCGGCTGCGGTGTGACGACGGGCATCGGCGCGGTGATAAACACGGCCAAGGTCGAGCCCGGTGCGAACGTCGTCGTGTTCGGGCTCGGCGGCATCGGCCTCAATGTGATTCAAGGCGCGCGTCTCGCGGGCGCGAACAAGATCGTCGGTGTCGACATCAATCCGCGTCGTAAGGAGCTGGCGGAAAGCTTCGGCATGACTCACTTCGTGAATCCCAAGGAGATCGAAGGCGAGCTGGTGCCCTATCTGGTCAACCTCACCGACGGTGGCGCGGACTACAGTTTCGAATGCGTTGGCAATATCGACCTCATGCGCCAGGCGCTGGAGTGCTGTCATCGCGGCTGGGGCGTGAGCGTCATCATCGGCGTGGCGGGCGCGGGGCAGGAGATCAAGACGCGTCCGTTCCAACTCGTGACCGGACGCGTATGGAAGGGCACCGCGTTCGGCGGCGCGCGCGGGCGCACCGACGTGCCCAAGATCGTGGATTGGTACATGGACGGCAAGATCAGGATCGACGACCTGATAACGCACACGATGCCGATCGAAAAGATCAACGACGCCTTCGATCTCATGCATAGCGGCGAGTCGATCCGCAGCGTCGCCTTATTCTCAACTCGATAAGCCAAGGAAATCATCATGAGCAACTTAGCGATTCATCCGTCGGTGGACGACGGCGTCCAGCCCGGCGCCAGGAACTTCGCCGGCGGCACCTTGACGTGCAAATGCAGCCAGCGAGCTGTGACTGTCAGCCTGGACGGCGACGTGGCGTTCAATCACGTGTGCGGCTGTACCAAATGCTGGAAGCCCGACGGCGCTTTGTTCTCGCTGGTCGCGGTCATTCCGCGCGACAAAGTCAAAGTCACCGCCAACGCGGAGAAGCTGAAGATCGTCGATGAGTCGGCGGCGATTCAACGCTACGCATGCACCGGCTGTGGCGTGCACATGTATGGGCGCATCGAGAATCGCAACCATCCTTTCTATGGCTTCGACTTCGTGCACGTCGAACTCTCCAAAGACGCGGGCTGGGCGGCGCCGGAGTTCGCGGCATTCGTTTCCTCCATCATCGAATCGGGTGCGCCGCCCGACCAGATGGGTGCGGTCCGTGCGCGCCTGGTGGAGCTGGGATTGACGCCGTACGACTGCCTGTCGCCGGCGCTGATGGATTTGATCGCGACGCATACAGCCAAGGCCAAAGGCGTGCTGGCTGCCTAGTCACCGAAGGAGTAGCTCGATGAGCAAGGTTCTGTGTGTTTTGTACGAGGATCCGGTCAGCGGCTTTCCCAAGAGCTACGCGCGCGATTCCATTCCCAAGCTCGAACGCTATCCCGGCGGGCAGACGACGCCGACGCCGCGCTCGCTCGATTTCGAGCCGGGTGAGCTGCTGGGCAGCGTGTCCGGCGAGCTGGGCCTGCGCAAGTTTCTCGAAGCCGGTGGCCACGAGCTGGTGGTCACCGCCGACAAGGATGGTCCGAACAGCGTGTTCGAAAAAGAGCTGCCGGATGCCGAGATCGTGATCTCGCAGCCGTTCTGGCCGGCGTACCTGACCGCCGAGAGAATCGCCAAGGCCAAGAAGTTGAAGCTCGCGATCACCGCCGGCATCGGCTCGGATCATGTCGACCTGCAGGCCGCGATGGATCGTGGCGTCACGGTCGCCGAAGTAACCTACTGCAACAGCATCAGCGTTTCGGAACACGTGGTGATGATGATCCTGTCGCTGGTGAGAAATTATCTGCCCTCGCATCAGTGGGTGGTGGATCGCGGCTGGAACATCGCCGATTGCGTGGCGCGTTCGTACGATCTCGAAGGCATGGACGTGGGCACGATCGCGGCCGGCCGCATCGGCACGGCGGTGTTGCGGCGACTGAAGCCGTTCGACGTGAAGCTGCACTACACGGATCGCCATCGCCTGCCCGAAGCGGTGGAGCGCGAGTTGAATGTGACATTTCATCCCAACGCGGAGTCGCTGGTGCGTACCTGCGATGTCGTGACCATCAATGCGCCGTTGCATCCCGAGACCGAAGGCATGTTCAACGACACGCTGCTGGCGAAGATGAAACGTGGCGCTTATCTCATCAACACGGCGCGCGGCAAGATATGCGATCGGGACGCGATCGTGCGTGCGCTCAAGAGCGGGCAACTCGCGGGCTACGCGGGCGATGTCTGGTTCCCGCAGCCGGCGCCGGCCGATCATCCCTGGCGCACCATGCCGTTCGAGGGCATGACGCCGCACATCTCCGGCTCGTCGCTGTCGGCGCAGACGCGCTACGCCGCAGGCACTCGCGAAATCCTCGAATGCTGGTTCGACAGCCGGCCGATTCGCGAGGAATATCTGATCGTCGATGGCGGCAAGCTCGCTGGCACGGGCGCGCATTCCTACAGCCCGGGCAATGCGACCAAGGGATCGGAGGAGGCCGCGAGGTTCAAGGCCAAGTAGCGGCTCGCTCGCACGATTGAGGACTCGGCCGACAGACACGTCGATATAGGGTTGGGATACCCTCATCGCCGTTCCGAGGTCGAGTCGTGCGAGCAACCTACACGCGTCGGGAATTCTGTGTCTCTGCGGCCGCGACGGCCGTGGCTTGGCCCGTCGCGGCCGGCGCGAATATCGATATCGTCGCGGTCGAGCGCGATCGGGTCGTGCGCGCGGCGGATCGGTATCTGAAAGAGCGTCCGATCACGATCACGGCATCCTCGTCTCAGCGCAGTGCCGGCGGCAAGCACGATTACTTCTCCGAAGGCGACTATTGGTGGCCCGATCCCCAGTCTCCGAACGGGCCTTACGTTCAGCGCGACGGCATGACCAATCCGGACAACTTCGTGGCTCATCGCCACGCGTTGATCCGGCTCAGCCTGCAAATGCCGGCGCTCACGGCGGCATGGTCGATCACTAAGAACAAGAAATACGCGCGGCATGCGGCCGAACATCTTCGCGCCTGGTTCGTGGCGCCCGCGACTCGCATGAATCCCGATCTCCAGTACGCGCAGGCCATTCAGGGCCGCACCACCGGTAGAGGCATCGGGATCATCGATACGATTCACCTGGTCGAAGTCGCTCGCGCCATTCCTTTTTTGAGTGATGCATCGGTGATGTCCGAGTCCGAGCAGCAGCAGGTGAAGCAGTGGTTCAGCGAGTATCTGCAGTGGATGACCACGTCCAGGAACGGCATCGAGGAGCGCGAGGCCAAGAACAATCACGGCACGTGCTGGGTGATGCAGGTAGCGCAGTTCGCGCAGTACACGGGCAATCAACGACTCATCGCTGAATGCAGCGAGCGCTACAAGACCGTGCTGCTGCCCGATCAGCTCGCGTCCGACGGCAGCTTTCCCTTGGAGCTGAAGCGCACCAAGCCGTACAGCTACTCCCTGTTCAATCTCGATGCGATGGCGACCATCTGCAAAATCGTGTCCACGCCGCGCGATGATCTGTGGACGTTTGCTCTCGCCGATGGCAGAAGCATGCGCAAGGCGATGGCGTTCATGGCGCCATACATCGCCGACAAGAAATCCTGGCCGCATCCTGCGGATGTCCAATACGCGGATGATTTCCCAGTCCGCCAGCCCAGTCTGCTGTTCGCTGGACTCGCGTACAACGAGCCGAGCTATCTCGGCTTGTGGAGCAAGCTGAATCCCGACCCCGTCGTCGACGAGGTCATTCGCAACTTTCCCATTCGTCAGCCGGTATTGTGGGCTCAGGCGTCGAAGTAACGTCCCTGTTCGAGGTCGGCGATGAGCCCGGGCTGTCGTGAGTGCCAGCTCAACAGCTGCTGTGTCTGCTGGCTCGACGCCGGCAGGTCCTTTCCAAAGAACTTCCCGAGCCAACCGAAGTGTTCGCTCGTCTGCTCGTGCGACTTGGATACCACCGGAACGCTCAGGCGGCGCCCGATGACTTCCGCGATGTTGCGAGTCGCAACGCCTTGCTCCGCCACGCAATGAAACGTCGCGCCGGCGGTGCCTTTCTCTAGCGCGAGTCGATACAGATGCGCGGCATCGAGTCGGTGCACGGCGCACCAGCAATTGCTACCTTCATCCACATACGCCGAAACCTTCTTCTCACGCGCGATGCGAATCAAAGCGGGAACAAACCCATGATCGCCATCGCCATGCACCGACGGCGGCAAGCGCACTACCGAAACGCGCACTCCGACTGAAGCCAGCGAACGCGCCGTCTCTTCAGACGCCGCGCGATACGCGCCGGCAGACTTGGGATCCGGTGCATCGTCCTCGATACCGACGCGGCCCGAAGCGAGCAACCCAATCGCGGAGGTGACAACGAGCGGCCGACCCGAGTCGACCAGCGCCTCGCCCAGAGCCGCGATCGCAAATCTGTCCGTGGCTGCCGAAGCCACCATGTTCGAGAAGTCGTGAATGAACGCCGTATGGATGACGCCATCGCACGCCGCCGCTCCGCGTTTCAAACTATCGAGATCCTCCAGCGAGCCTCGATGCACATCGACACCGCTCGCCGCGAGCTCGTTGGCAGACGCATCCGAGCGTGCCAACCCCAGCACTCGATGACCTGCACCGAGCAATTCTTTAACGACGGCGGAGCCAACGAAGCCCGTCGCTCCAGTCACAAATACACGCATGGTTCGATCCTCACTGTGCTAGCCCTGCCTGGCGTGAGATATTGCGGGCGCCGCTCGCATAGCGCACGCGCATACTTGGAAGCTTGAGCATGAAGAAAAGTAGGTCTCGCACCTTCGACAGAAACCTTCTGGACGGCCTTGGAGTGCTCAGCGCGGTGGTGAAGGCGGGAAGTTTCGTGCGTGCGGGCGAGTCACTCGGCTTGACTCAATCCGCAGTCAGCCGTGCCGTTGCGCGCATCGAGGATCGAGTCGGTGTACGTTTGTTCCGTCGCACCGCTCGCTCCATCTCTTTGACCGATGAAGGCCGGCGCTTCTACGAATCCGTGGAACCGCACCTCGCCGCGGTCGAAGATGCGATGGTCGCTGCAAGTGGCTCATCCAACCAGGCTCGCGGCCGATTGCGAGTCAACGTCGACGCGGGGATCGCGCAGTTCGTACTGACGCCACAGCTGCAACCTTTCCTGGCGAAGCATCCGGAACTGTCGGTAGAGCTCGCTGTGCGCGACCGCATGGGCGATCTGGTGCAGGATGGGTTCGATATCGCGGTCCGCTTCGGCGTTCCTCAGTCTTCGGCACTGAAAGCGCGACTGCTGATGCGAACGCGCGTCGTCACCTGCGCGTCGCCCGAGTATCTAAAACGACACGGAACGCCTCAGCATCCTCGCGATGTCGAACAGCACGAATGTGTCTTGATGCGCGACCCCGCCACGGGCAGCCATTTCGCGTGGGAGTTCGTGCGCGGCAAGAAGGTCATTCCCGTGAATGTATCGGGACAGTTGATGGTGAACGAGACTGGCTCGCTCATGGCCGCCTGTGTTGGTGGCCAGGGAATCACCCAGGTGATCGGGCACTACGCGCGCCCGCTCATCGCCGATGGGCGCCTGATTCAAGTGCTACCGGAGTGGGCCGACGAAAGGTATCCGCTCCATGCGTACTATCACTCGACGCCGCACATGTCGGCCAAGGTTCGCGCATTCCTGGACTTCGTCATCGCAGTCACGCGCGAATGAGCTACGGCTGAGTCACCCAGACGTTATCGACTTCCACTCCCGCACTGTAAGTTGCGATGACCACACTCGAGATGCCCGGCGTCAGCGTCGGGTCAGTAGCCTCAGCCAATAACGTTCCATTGAGATACACGCGCACGCTTGTGCCGATGGTTTCGAGCCGCACGCGATAGGGGGTATCCACCTGGATCGGATACGGCGCGCTCGCCAATACCTGGATGTTGCCATTGACCAGCTTGCGGATATCGACCGTGCCGCTACTGCGCAACGTGACGTAATGATAGTTGGCCTCGTCGTGATAGCGAGCAAACAATCCGACCCAGCGATCGTTGCCGCCGAAGAACGTGGGGCGCAGGTCCGCTTGCACGATCTGATCGCCCGGCGTGCCGAAGTCGCCCTGGCCCGCGCCCCACAGGCGCAGCCGTCCCGGGATGTTGGCGAAGCCCCAGCGACGAATCCATGAGCCGTTCCATGCGGTGCCTCGCACCCGCTCCCAGGACGGGCCGTCCCAATAATCGTTCACGCGTTCGAAGTCATCGGCGAAGGCGACGAACGCTGGATTGGGATTCACGACCACATTGTCGAAGTCGGCGCGCGCTTTGTAAGTCATGAGCCCCGGCCGGCCGCCGCTGAGCGATGAGTCGCGCACTTGAATAACAGGTCGATCATCGACCAGCACGCGAACGTGATCGGCCACCGCTTCCAAACGAATGCGATTGGTCGTGCCGATCGCGACAGGCATGGCGGCACTGCCCAGCGTCGTGAAGGTGCCCGCGAGCATGCGCTTTAATTGCACGCCGCCACCGCTACGGGCGGTCACGTAATAATAGTTGTTGATGTCGGTGTAGCGCGTCACCAGTCCGAACCATCGATCCGCGCCATCGAATGCGCGCGGCGTGATGTCGGCCTGAATCGCTTGAGTGTTGCCGATCGAGTTCTGCCACAGCGCCGCCGAGTTGCCGGCGACGCTGCTCTGTCGATAGAACCGGAACGTGCCGCTGCTGGCAACAGCAAACAAACTGCCGGACGTGGTCGCCCAGCCGTTGGCGTCGCCATCCTGAAAATCATCCTGTGACAAAGCCGGGCCATCCAGATTCGACGGCGCCTCGTACACATACGCGGCATTCGGATACGACGCGAGCAGTGCGCGACCCATGTCCGTGCTGGACATGGTGATTGTGTTGTTGCCAGTGGTGGTGATGAGCTGGGCTTGCAGCGGCCAGTTGTTGGAACTGTCGCGTCGGAATAACGGAATGTAGCGAAACTGCGAGGGAACGCCCAATAACGTCACACCGTCATCGTCGAGCACCTGCGCCGCCGGCACTCGGGCCGTATTCACCCATTGCCCGGCGCTATTGCGAGCGAATAGAAAACTATCGATCAGCGCCGTGTTCGCGGAGATGAATACGTGCGAAGCGAAGCCGCCCGGATAGTTGTCGCCGTCCGGTCGAGTGAGCGAAGTGACGCCGGGCTGAGCCCAATTGCCGCCAGCTCCTGGATTGTAGATAAAAGCGGTGCCCGTCGTTTCCGGTTCGACGTCGTAGCCCCAGCTGCCATGGATCGCGAAGTTCTGCGAGACGTCCACTTCCGGTCCGGACTGATCGGTTCGGCCGGTGCCGTTTTGATAGCTCGCGATCTGCGTCCAGCCCGTCGTCCCGCGTCGATACAGCGCCAGGCCGTGCGGTGGATCCTGGCTGATGGCGATCAGGTTGCCATCGATCGCGACCGAGTAACCGTTGCCCGTGCCGTTCGTGCCGCCGAGCGCAGCGACGGCCACCCAGCTGACACCTTGTTTTTCGTATACGTAGGTGAGTCGGGAGAAGGCCGCACCGACGACGATGGTGTTGCCGTCCACGGCCACGTCCATTCCATATAAATCACCTTCGCTGCCCGAGGTGAGCTTGGCGGTCTGTTGCCACACGCCGTTGGAATTGCGTTCGAAAACATACACGGCGCCCGATTCCTCGGGGCCGCTGCCGGGGATTCTCGACTGGAGATTCGCGGAAACCACAGCGACATTGCCGCTGATGGCGACGGCGCGGCCGAATCCACCTTCAGGCGCGCCGTCTTCCGGGGCCAGGGTTGCCTTCTCGAGCTGAACTGTCGGGGCGGCTGACGATGACATTGCAAAGAATGCCAGCGCGCAGCCGAGAACGAGCCGCGGGAACGCGGAAATACACACAGTCGTGCGCACGAGAATCCCCCTGGCAACGCGTGATTGTCTGCTCCGTCAGGCACGAACGGAGTGTTGCGCGTACGAGTTCCGGGGGTTGAGGATGCGAGCGCGAATATTTTCCGCGCGAGTGCGCGAAGGAAACTTCTCTACGGCTGGCGTGCCTGCTGCAAGGTGCTGGGCGTGACGGGCTCGCAGCGTTGACTTGCCAGCGGCCCAGCCAGCGCGAAACAGACATTGATGCTGTCGCCGCGAGTGGAGGTTTGTGTGAGAGCGTCGCGCACCTGGTTCGTCTTCAGGCGATGCGCCAGCAACAGCGCGATGCCACCGGAAACATTCGCCGCCGCCATCGAGCTGCCGGACACGAAGTCATAGCCATTTTGCAGCGTCAGCGTGAGCACGTCCGTGCCGGGTGCCAGCAGCACATCGGTGGCACTGTGTTTGTGACCCACCGAGTCGACCACGACGACGCCAGGAATCTCCGAAGGAAATCCCGCTGCTGCGCCTTCGTTAGGTAAGGCCGCGACGAAGATCATATTGCGAGCCATGCCGCGCTCGACCAGCCTGCGCAACAGCGGATCGCTCGGTCCGCCCAGGCTCAGATTCACGACGTCGGCCTTGAGTTCGATCGCACTGGACAGCGCAACCGCGAGCGTGAAGCTGTCGCAGAGGGCTCGCGCAGGATTTGCCATTTCAGGCCAGCAAGCCGCGAGGGCATGTACTTGCGCTTCGGGCGCGACCCCGACGATGCCGAGTTGATTGTCACCAGTCGCCGCGATGATTCCTGTTACTGCCGTGCCATGCGCCGCCGCTCGTTCGCGTTGACCAGTGAAGTTGCGCGCGGTGACATGACTTCCGGCCAGGTCCGCATGTTTGACGTCGACCGCAGTATCGATCACCGCGATGCTGACACCTTTGCCACGTGACAATGCATGCGCCTGTGGAACGCCCATCGCGGAAAGATTTCTCTGTAGCCCCGCATAAGGATCGTTATAAGACGTGCCAAGTGTGCCGAACGAGTTCAGCGGCTGCGCGGACTCAACCCGGGTATCGCTCCGCAGTCGGCGCAGCACATCCGATTGCGACTCGCCGACATTGATTTGATACACGATGCAGTGGATCCGCAGTTGCGCGATCGGCCATTCGCGCACCGGCTTCAATCGATAGTATTCGGCGAGTTCGCGAGCTGCCGCGCGAGTGCGAGGCGCAACGGCGTACTGCATGGACGATCCATACTCGCGCGGCGACGAGCCCGCTCGCGGCGAAGGCATGGTGTCCGTGTTCTTCAGCGTGATGACGACGAAGCGCTCGGGATGAGTGCGAATGAGCTCCTCATCATTGGGTTCGCGTGCGGTCTGCATGCAGCCGGACAGCGCAACCAGCACGAGTAGCGCGAGCCAATGTTTCATTGCGAGCTTCCAGCCAGCGCCTGACTGCGCTCCGCGAACAACACTTCCGAGTGCTCGCGCAGTGAGGCGATGATTCCTTGCACGTCTTTGTTCTCTGCCGCCGCCAGCGTATACACGCCAGCTTCGCTCGGCCCCGCGACGATGTCGCACTCGACGCTGCGTAACAGCTGATTGATCTTGTCCAGCGAAGCGTTGGGCGCGAACACGACGCGCACGGCTGCGCGACGATCCAGAGTCTGTGTTGAAGAGAGCGTCTCGTACTCGGGCGACGGAGGCGCGGCCGATCGGAACAATGCGCCAGCGAGCGTCGCGATCGCGATCAGCTGGAGCCACAGCGCCGCCACCAGCCAGGGACGCTTGATTCGATAAGCTTTCATGGCCGCCGGGGTGGGCTGCAGATCGATCTGTTCCTGCAGCTTCTGCCACGAAGCATTCGGTGCCGCGATCACATCGTCGGAGCCGCGCATGTGACTGTGGATCTCGCGATGCCGCTGCAGCTCATCACGACATTCGCTGCAATCTTCGACATGAGCCAGCACGGCGCGCTGCTCGACCTCGCTGGCGCGGCCGTTCACGACCCAGGGAATCAACTCCCAGCATTGTTCGTGATTGGAATGCAGTCGCTGCATACGATCTAAGGATTCCCAGCCAGGCGCGGCAACAGCTTGCTCAGCTTGCGACGCGCGTGGAACAGACGTGTCTTGACGGTGTTGACGGAAGTATTGGTAATCAGCGAGATCTCCTCGCACGAGTGGCCGAGCACATAGGCAAGCTCCAGGCACAGTCGTTGTTCGATCGGCAATGCGACCAGCGCGCCTTCGATCCATTCCTGGGTCTCGCAGGCCTGCACATTGTCGACGCCGACCAGCATCTCCGTGTCTTCCAGTCCGATGATCTCGAACGATCGACGCCGCATGCTCTTCAGCGCGCGGCGATATGCGATGCCGACGATCCAAGTGGACACGCGCGAATCGCCACGAAAACGCTCGGCGCTGTTCCATACAGCGAGCAGCGTGTCGTTGATGATTTCCTCGGCGAGATCCTGGCGCTGAGTCAGCCGCATCAGGAACCGGGACAGCCGGCGGTGATACAGCAGGTACAGGTCGCGCAGGGCCGCGCGATCGCGCCGGCTGACCCGACGGATCAGCTCGAGCTCGGCTTCGTTGTTGCCGAGCGCGGCCGGCGGCTTGGCGAGAGATGCGACTCGCGGGCCGGTATCGTTGCCAGTATTGTTACGTGCGCGCGTTATCACGCTGGTGAGTACCCTGGGCGAGCCACCCAGTTCAATCGCCGCCGCCGAATCTCCAGATCAGGGTACCCGACCAGGCGATCGCCGCGCGTTCGTGGCCGAACAACTGCCGGGCAGTCGGGTCCACATAGGTATAAGTCAAATGCACGGTCAGGCGCTGCGCTGAATGCATCAGCCCGGCATGACCGTACCAGTAGCGTTCATCGAACAGATCGCTCAGATCGCGAT
>JBEVKA010000273.1:0-3843 GCA_040509855.1 Steroidobacter sp. | reverse complement strand
AGGAGATCGAAAGCATCTTGCATCAGCAGGTGGCCGGATCGAAGCTGTTGGGATTGAAGGTGCAAGGCGAACCCGAGTGGCTGACCGGCGCGGTGAGGAGAGAGGAAGATCTGGAGCAGGCGATCCTGGTGAGAACCGGCGTGGCGTTCGAGTTCTTGCTGTCCGTCAAGACGCCGGACGGCACGGTGCACGAGCTGGCCGGTGTATTCTCATGGGTGGCCGTGCATCTCAACGACCCCGCGAATACCAAACATCGGACCTGGTTCGATGTGAATGGCGACCTGGCGACGTTCGGCGCTCACGGCGAACTCAATGTCCGGCTGTATTTCGAAAGGTAAAAGTATGAGGCGTTTCGCTTGAGCGCGACCGAATCGACGGGTCTGACGCAATCGACGAGCCTGCCGGATCTGGGCGGCCGCATTCTCAAGGTCAATCACGCCGGCGAGCACGGCGCCATTCAAATCTATACCGGCCAGATCCTCATGGCCCGCTTCACGGCCCGAGCGATGGTCGCGGAGCTCGCAGAGTTTCGGGAGCACGAACAGCGGCATCGCGCGATCTTCGGCGCTGAATTACAGCGTCGAAACCGAAGACGGTGCAGAAGCTATTGGCTCTGTGGAATTGGCGGCTTCGTACTCGGCACGATCACCGGGCTCTGCGGCAAGCATGCGATCGCAGCCACAACCGTTGCAGTCGAGCGAGTCGTGCTGAGACATCTCGAACATCAAGTCGCTATCTTGGGCAGCAGCGATCCGTCCGCGGTCGCCGCCATTCATGCCATCATTGAAGACGAAAAACTGCACCACGACCAATCCGCGTCGCATGTCCACGCGGAGGGGCTTTGGTACAAGATGCTGTCCCCGATCGTGTCCGCCTCGACCGAGGCGGTGATCTGGATGGGAATGCGCCTCTAATCAGGCAGCCGACCGGATCTCGTCGTCCAACTCGGGCCCGCTCGAAGTGGGCGCATGAGAGAGCGCTCTGGATTGCTCGGCACGTTTCGGTGAGCCCGCGTTCTCGATGGTGAATGTCCCGACTGCATCCAGCAGCACTTCCACCTGACCCCGCAGCGACTGCGCGACCGCCGCCGTTTCCTCGACGCGGGCGGCATTCTGTTGGGTGTCGCCGTCGATGCGCTCGATCGCCTGATGCAATTGATTGATGTCGTCGGTCTGCGCGCGGCTGGCAACCGCGATCTCTTGCATGATCCCCGAGACTCTTTGCACCGAGGACAGAATCTCGTGCATGGTGTCGCCGGCACCGTTGACCAGCTTCGCGCCCTTCTCGACATCTTCGAGCGACGCGCCGATGAGTTTCTTGATCTCATTCGCCGCTGTCGCCGAGCGCTGTGCGAGATTGCGAACTTCGCTGGCGACGACCGCGAAACCACGGCCCTGTTCGCCGGCGCGAGCCGCTTCGACCGCGGCAGTTAGTGCCAGCAGATTGGTCTGGAACGCGATCTCATCGATCACGCCAATGATGTCGCCGATCTTGCGCGACGAGCTGGTGATGGTCTGCATCGTCTGCACGACTTCAGTCACTGCCTGATTGCCGCGAGCCGCCACACCGCGCGCGTCTTCAGAAACACGTTCACCGTTCAGCGCATTGTCCAGGTTGCGCTGTACGTTACTTTGTACGTGCTGAGCGCGGTCAGCCGTGACACGCACTGCTGCGGACTGCGACGATTCGCGTTGAGCGAGATCGTCGTTGGACGACGCGATCTGCTGGCCGGCGGTGTCGATTTCGCCGGTGACCTGGCGAATGCGTTGCACGAGCGATTGCAGCTGCGAGCGGCTGACGTTGAACGAATCGATGAGCTGGCCGATTTCATCCGTGCCGCGCGCGCCGAAGTTGGTGGTGAGGTCGCCCTGCGCGAGCTTGCGCATGCGAGTCGTCAAAGCCTCGAAGCCGCGCAGGTTGGACAAATAAAACGTCACGATGAGATACACCGCGAGCGTGAGGCTGATGAGCGTGATTGCCAGCAGCATATTGCGCCGGCTCTCGAAACCCTCGATGCGGATCTTCAGCAGATTATCGAGCACCGCGCCGGCAGATGCGGACACGACCAATGTTTCTTTGCTCAGCGCGCCGCCAACTCCAGGCGACGCTGCGTTCATATCGCCTTTGCGTAGCGCCTCCGCACGGCCCACGAAATCTGCATACGCGCGTTCGAACTCGGTGAACTTCAACTTGCCCGACAGCGAAGGATTCGCGCCGACCGCCCGCGTGACCGCGAGGGACAATGCATCGCGATACGTCGATGCACGCGCCACGATGAATTGAATCGCGACATCGTTCTCGCTCGACACCGCACCGGCCGCTTTGATCTTCAGCGCCATCGCGTCCAGGCGCGCGGCGGTCTCGGCCATCTTGGGCGCGTAGTCCATGACGATGGCCATGGCATAGTAAGAATCCAGGTCCGGATCGAGCGTCAGCTTGGAGTTGTCGCTAATCAAGCCATACAGCGCCAGCGCCTTGGCGACCACGTCATCGACATCGTTGCCGCTCCAACTCTGACCGAGGGTGCGCAGCTCCCGCTCGATGCTCAGCGCGTTTTTCTGGGACTCGTTCAAAGCCCGCGCGTCGCTCAGTGCGCGTTCGCCATTGCTCGTGGCATTGGCTCCGGCATCGGCCCGCCGCTCCGCCACCGCCGACATGAGCGAGTTCAACGGCCGCACATAGGCAGATCCCAATTGCTCCTGCTCGGCGAATTCGATATTGCTCATGGCGTAGCTGACCACGCCATAAACCGCGACGCACAGCGGCACCATGAAGGCAGTGCTGATGATGGCGAATTTGCCCGGCAGCCGGACTACCTGCATCAAGCGTATGCCCGGCGCGACGATTCGTTCCAACATATTCGACATGTCAAAGTCTCGATCGGTGCTGTGCGGCGTCCGTGCGCGTGCTTTTAGATAGTGGGCGGTCGCCTCCCCTGATGAGGGACCACCCATCGCTGGCATCGGCGGCCACCCGAGGATCTTGAGATGAGGGGAAATCGGGGCATGGATGAGCCGGGCCGCTCGCGCCCTGATTTGTGACCAGGTTCACCCGGCCTTGCGCAATCGGAGCGAGCGCGCGTCGGACGGAACCCGACAACCCTGTCGAAGCGTTTCAGCCCATTAACCCGAGCCGCCACACATGAGCGATGACCCGCTTTGGTACAAAGACGCCATCATCTACCAGATGCACGTCAAGGCGTTCCACGACGCCAACGGCGACGGCATCGGCGACTTCGCCGGCCTGGCGCAGAAGCTCGACTACATCCAGGAACTCGGCGTCAATACCATCTGGTTGCTGCCGTTCTATCCGTCACCGCTGCGCGACGACGGCTATGACATCGCCGATTACACCAATGTGCATCCCGATTACGGCACGCTGGATGACTTCCGCCAGTTCATCGCGGAGGCGCATCGCCGAGGGTTGAAGGTCATCACCGAGCTGGTCATCAACCACACCTCCGACCAGCACCCGTGGTTCCAGGCGGCGCGCCTCGCGGCGCCTGGCACGCGCGAGCGCGAATTCTACGTATGGAGCGACGACGACAAGAAGTTCGCCGGCGCCCGCATCATCTTCACCGATACCGAGAGCTCCAACTGGGCCTGGGATCCGGTCGCGCGCCAGTACTACTGGCATCGTTTCTTTTCGCATCAGCCTGACTTGAACCACAACAATCCCGAGGTGGTCGACGCGGTGATCGAAGTCATGCGCTTCTGGATGGACATGGGTGTCGACGGCATGCGCCTGGATGCGATTCCCTATCTATGCGTGCGCGAAGGCACCAACAACGAAAACCTGCCCGAGACCCACCAGGTGCTCAAGCGCATGCGCCGGGCCATGGAC
>JBEVKA010000272.1:0-8082 GCA_040509855.1 Steroidobacter sp. | reverse complement strand
GGGCGTGGCCGCCGATCATGTAGCGGACGTGCAGCTTGGCGACTTCGTTGTCGCTCATGTCGTGCACGACGTAACTGGACTCGCGCAGCGTCTTGATGACGGATTCTTTTTCCTTGCGGCCTTCGGTGAGCGCCAGGCCGACGAACAGCTGGGCGTTGGCCGAATCGCTGTAGCGATAGTTGAACTCGGTGACGTTGCGACGGCCGAGCACTTCGCAGAAGCGCAGGAAGCTGCCCTTGGCTTCGGGAATCTCGACGGACACCACCGCTTCACGCTGCCCACCGAGATCGGCGCGCTCGGCGACGTGACGCAGGCGATCGAAGTTGACGTTGGCGCCGCTGTTGATGGCAATGAACGTCTTGTCGCGAGACTGCTCACGCTGTGCGTAACGTTTGATGCCGGCCACCGCCAGCGCACCGGAAGGTTCGACGATGGTGCGATTCTCTTCGAAGATATCCTGCATGGCCGAACAGATCTCGTCGGTGTTGACCAGGACGATCTCATCCACGCAGGTGGTCGCGAGCCGGAAGGTCTCCTCACCCACTCGCCGCACGGCGACGCCATCCGCGAAAATGCCGACGCGATCGAGCGTCACGCGCTTGCGAGCACGCATGGACTGCGACATGGCGTCCGCATCATCCGGCTCCACGCCGATGACACGAACCTTGGGAAACAAATATTTCACGTACGACGCGATGCCGGCGATCAAACCGCCACCACCGACGGGGACGAAGATCGCGTCGATCTTCTCGCCCGCGCACTGGCGCAGGATCTCCATGCCGATCGTGCCCTGCCCGGCGATCACATCCGGATCGTCGAATGGGTGAATGAACACCAGCTGCCGATCCGCCATCAGCTGCAGCGCATGTTCGTACGCGTGATCGTAATCGTCGCCATGAAGCACGACTTCGCCGCCGAGATCGATCACTGCCTGCACTTTGATTTGCGGCGTGGTCTGGGGCATCACGATCGTCGCCGGAATGCCTCGTCGCTTGGCGGCGAGCGCTACGCCTTGCGCATGATTACCAGCAGACGCGCAAATGACACCACGCTTGGCGGCCGTCTCGGACAGATGCGCGATCTTGTTGTACGCGCCGCGAATCTTGAACGAGAACACCGGCTGCAAATCCTCCCGCTTGAAGAGGATGTTGTTGCCCAGGCGTCGGCTGAGTCGGGGCGCCGGGTCCAGGGGTGTGACGGTCGCGACGTCGTAGACGCGCGCCTTGAGGATGCGTTCGAGATAGTCGTGGGACATGCGGGGCCAGGATGTGAGCGTGGTGCGCCGAATACGGTAGCAGGAAAGCGCTCCGACCTCACTGGCCTCGGTCCATTCCTGCGATAATGCCGTCGCATACATCTGCCACATTGATCTGAATGGCCGCATGAACGATTCGAACGCTCCCCTGACCCGGCGCGACCTGCTTGCATCCAGCCTGATGACATCCATCGCCGCCACCCTGGCGGGTGAGGCCGTCGCGCAGCCGATGAATGGCATGCCTTCGACCAGCAAGGAGCTGTGGCAATGGTTTCGCACCCAGCCGGTGCTGGATCTGCAGCGAACCTATCTCGATGTCGCCGGCGCGGGCCCGACCCTGCGCGCCGCCATGGCGGCCGAATATCGCGTGCGCGACTCGCAGAGTCTCAATATCGCCGCGATGGCCGACGGCCAATGGAGCGCCGAGAGCACTCGCATGGCAACCGCCTTTGCCAGTTTCGTCGGCTGCGACGCGGATGAAGTTCTATTCACGCGCGGCACCGGCGAAGCGTTGGCGACGGTCGCCTTCGGCCTCGACTTGAATGCAGGCGACGAAGTGCTCACCACCAATCGCGAACATCCGGCCGCGCTGAGCCCGTGGCTGATACTTGCCCGACGCCGCGGCATCGTCGTCAAACAGATCGAATTGCCCGCACCGATGGAAGGCCCCGAGCAGGCATTGGGATTGTTCGCCGGCGCAGTGACCGCTCGGACCAAAGTGCTCGCGTTCTCGCACATTCAATACGCCGACGGCACGGTGCTGCCGGTGGCGGATCTGTGTCAGTTCGCCCGTCAGCGAAATCTCATTAGCGTCGTCGACGGCGCCCAGGCGCTCGGCATGCTGGATTTTCGCGTGCGCGATCTGGGCTGCGATTTTTACGGCACGTCGTTTCACAAATGGCTCGGCGGCAGCATCGGCACCGGCATGCTGTACGCGCGTCGGGAGATGCTCGATCGAGTGTGGCCAATACAGCCGCGCGGCATCGACTCGTCGCCGCCGGTGATTACACCCACGCAATCGAACGGCCACATGGGCGTGCCGGCGGCCCTGCATAAATTAGGAAACATCGTGCCGCTGGCGTGGGCACAGCTGCGAGGCGCGGAAGTCGCGCTGGAATTTCATCAGCAGGTGCTGCGCAGTCGCATCGAAGCGCGCATTCGTGAGCTGGCCATCTATGCACGACTGCGATTGCAACAGCTCCCCGGCGTGGATTTGCTGACCCCTGGCCGTCCCGGATTGTGGGGCGGCATCCTAGCGTTTCATGTGCCCGGACGCTCGGCGTCCGATATTGCACTGGGCCTGGTGCGCGGCCATCGCGTGTTCGTGCGCGACATGCAGTGGCCAGGAAAGAGCGAAGGCGCGGTGCGCATTTCTCTACATGCGTTCAACACCCATGATGAAGTAGATAAGTTGTTCCAAGGCCTGCAACAGGTACTGCGCTAAGTGGAACTGACATATCTGCTGCTGATGGGCAGCCTGAGCGGCCTGGTCGGCGTGCTCGGGCATTCGGTGATTTATTCGCTGGTGGAATTGATCCGGTCGCGCGGCACGGAGATGGGGTCGATCGAGTTCTCCGATGCGTTCCTGCATCTGGTGTGCGGCACCGGGCTGGGGCTGTTGTTCTGGCTCAGCTGGGGCTTGGCCGGATTGGTCGAGGTGCCGTGGTGGGTGCGAGGACTCACATTCGCCGCGCTGTGCTGGGTGCCAATCTCGTTGCCCGCTATGTTGAATGCTTGGCTGAGCTCGCGCGAACTGTCGACGAAAATGATGATCGCGATGACATCGCGATGGGCGTTGACCTGCCTCGTGGCAGGTCTCACTTGTGCGTGGAGTTGGGAGCGCTCAGTTTGAGCGCTCCGAAGATGAGCTAGCGGTCGAAGAACTCGCGCGCTACAGACGTAAAGCGCTGTGGGGCCGCGCTCAGGAAACCCTGGCCGTAGTCGGGCAGATCGAGCATGGAGCCATTCGACAGCGACGCGCGTGCGCGGCCCGAGTGCTCCCAGAATTCGTCCTTGAGTCGCAGCACCAGCGTCTGCTGCTTGACCAGCGGCAGGCGTTCCGACACGGGATACTCGACCGTGGACACGAACGACTTCACGCCGCTCGAACCAGCGCGCAAGCGATCGCCCAGTTCATCGGCGAGTGCGGCCACCGGCGCACCGGGACCACGACGTTCCAACATGCGGCGCCACTCATCGGACACATCGCTACCGTCTTCCTTCACACCCGGAGACGGTACATTTTGCAAGAGCGCGGCGCGATCCTGAGCCGAGTACGACGGCACGCCCCACATCATCACGCGACGAATCAGTTGCGGACGGGCGATGGCGAGCTCGGCGGCGATCAACGCCCCGAGCTGATAGCCCGCGAGATCGACATTGCGCAGGCGCAGGCTATCGATGAAATCGACGATGGCACCGGCCAGATCGGCGACCGACACCTTGCTGCCGACGCCGTCGGAACTGCCGTGGCCGGGCAGGTCGGGCGCGTAGACGCTGCGGTCATGACCCAGCTCCCGCAGGATGGGCGAGAACAGTCGCCCCGAACCGCCACTGTGATGCAGACAGACAACCGGTGTACGCTCGTCGAAACCACCACCGGAGGGATAAGCCGTCGACAGATGGACTTGACCGAAGCGGCTCTCCGCGTACGAGCGGCGAACGTGCACGACAGCGGGTTGCGGTAAGGGCAGACGATTGCGGTATTTGGCTTGAATCACTCGAAGTCCCCTTTTCTGGCGCTCCATGCGACCGACGCCTCCCTGCTCTTGACTGCGGCTCCATGAGCCGTGCCGGCTGCTATTCGATAGAGGCGGCGCGCTCGATAAACAAGAGTGAGTGTACGTAGCGAGCCCTGCGAAGATATAGATGCACTTCTCAGCTTGCACAGCACGGCCGGGTCGCCTGGATAAACTGAGCCGATGGAGCGCACCGATTCATACTATGAATATGAGACAGCACGAGGCATACCGATGATCCGCACGCCACTGAACCGCATGCGTTGTCATAAGCAAAAACCGCACAGCGCGATCGCGCTCGTCGCCGGCATCGTACTGAGCTTCGCGACGCACGCAGAACCCTATGGCGCCGCCGCGATGTGGCAATTGCAGCGACTCGGCGATCCGGATATTTCTCCGGACGGGCGCCTCGCGGTGATTCCCGTGACGCGTTTCGACGTCGAGAAAAACAAAGGCGAAACCGATTTGTGGCTGGTGCCCACCAAGCCCGGCAAAGCACGGCAGCTCACCACCAGCGCCAGCTCCGCGTCGACGCCGGTGTGGAGCCCGGATGGCGAGACGATCGCGTTCGTCGCCAAGCGGGGTGAAGATAAACAGCAACAACTTTATGTCATCGCGGTCGATGGCGGCGAAGCCCGGCGCGTCACCAACGTTCCCACCGGCGTGATTGCACCGAAATGGTTTCCCGACTCGAAGCGGCTCGCGTTCCTATCACAAGTGTGGCCCGAGCTGAATACCTGGGCCGACATGGACAAGCGCATGAGCGCGCGCAACGAATCGAAAATGACTGCGCGAGTGTGGGACAAGGCGCCGGTCACGCACTGGGACCACTATCTCGACGATCGCAAAACTCATATCTATTCCATCAGCATCGATGGTGGCGAACCGCAGGCGATCACGCTCGCCTCCGGCGTGTCGCTCGACGCGGCCGAGCCGGACACCAATTCATATGACGTTTCGCCCGACGGCACCGAAGTCGCGTTCGCGGTGAACGTCGATCAAAGCGGCGTCGACGCCAACTTCGACATATTCACGCTGCCGGTGGACGGCGGCTCGCCGCAGAACCTCGCCAATCTCACCAAGAGCAATGCCGCCGACGATACCTCGCCGGTGTACAGCCCCGACGGTCGCCTGCTCGCCTTCCGCCAGCAGCGCATCAAAGGCTTCTACGGCGATCGCTCGCGCTTGATGTTGTTCGAGCGTCGCGGCGGCAATGTGCGCAGTCTTACCGAAGATTGGGATCGTTCCGCGGACGGCCTGGTGTGGTCGCCGGATTCCAATGCACTGTTCGGCGCCATCGACGACGCGGGCGCGCGACGTATCTATCGTTTCGAAGTCGGCGGCGGAGCGCCGAAGCCGGTCACGCGCGAGCACAGTTTTGGTTCGCTCGCGATCGCGGGCTCAGGTCCGGTCATCGTCGGTCTGCGACAAAGCTTCAGCGAGCCGCCGACCCTGGTGAGCATCATTGCGCGCACCGGCGCGGCGACCAAGCTCACCGACTTCAACGACGCCGTGCTTTCGCGACTCACGCCGGGCAAGGTCGAGAGCGTCACTTATAAAGGCGCGAATAACGAAGACGTGCAGATGTGGGTGGTGTATCCGCCCAACTTCACGCCCGATCGCAAGTGGCCGCTGTACCTGCTGCTTCATGGCGGTCCACACAATGGCGTGACGGACAATTATCAGTGGCGCTGGAACGCGCAGGTCTTCGCCAACTGGGGCTATGTGACGGCGTGGCACAACTTCCACGGGTCGAGCGGCTTCGGCCAGGCGTGGAGCGATTCGATCACCAAAGAGTGGATGGCGCTGCCCTACGAAGACACCATCAAGGCGGCTGACTATTTCAAAGCACAGCCGTGGATCGACAGCGAGCGCCTTGCCGCGGGCGGTGGCAGCTTCGGCGGCTATCTCGCCTCGTCGCTACTCGGCAAGCCGCATCCGTTCAAGACATTGGTCGCGCACGCCGCCGTGTACAACTCGTACACTCAATACGGCAGCGACTACGGCGCTGAAAAGAAACGTTATGGCGAATTCTGGGAAGACGTCGAACGCTTCGCACGCAACTCACCGCATACGTTCGCCGCCAACTTCAACACGCCGACCTTGGTGATTCACGGCCAGCTCGACATGCGCGTGCCGGTGAACCACGGCCTCGAACTGTTCAATGCCCTGCAGAACCGCGGCGTGCCCAGCAAGCTGGTGTACTTCCCCGACGAGAATCACTGGATCATGAAGCCGCAGAACTCGCTGTTCTGGTACGAGACCAATCGCCAGTGGTTGGAGAAGTACGTGCGCCCGGGTCCGGGCGAACCCAGCGGCGTGCCGGCTACCGAAAACAAAGTCTCACCCTGAAGAGGTTGTCATGAGCAGCTCGATCAATCGACGTGAAGCGATGATGATGGCCGGCGCGGCAACCTTGTTCGCGAGCCGGACATTTGCGGCGGAGAAGGCGGCGAAGCCTCTCAAAGTGCTGGTGCTCGGCGGCACCGGCATCAGCGGCCCGCACCTGGTGCGCGAACTCGGCGAACGCGGCCACCAGGTAACCTTGTTCAATCGAGGCAAGCGCAATCCAGGTTTGTTTCCAAACATCGAGACCGTGATCGGCGATCGCAACGGTCCGCTCGATGGGCTCAAGGGGCGCAAGTGGGACGTGGTCGTCGACAACTCCGGTTACTTCCCGCGCCAGGTGCAACAGAGCGCGCAGCTGCTCAAGGACCAGGCCGGCCACTACATATATGTATCGAGCATCTCGGCGTACGCGGACCTCACGCCGCCGGGCATCGATGAAGACTACAAGCTCGCGGAGCTCAAGGATCCGGACGCAACCGAGATCACCAACGACAACTACGGCGGCCTGAAGGCGGCTTGCGAGCGCATCGTCGAGCAAACGTTCGGCGCGCGGCAGGCGGTGGTCCGTCCTACATATATAGTGGGCCCCGGTGACAGCTCGGATCGTTTTACTTATTGGCCGGTGCGCGTGGCGCGCGGCGGAGAAGTGCTGGCGCCAGGCACGGCACTCGATCCGATTCAGTTCGTCGACGGGCGCGATCTTGCCGACTTCATGCGTAAGTGTGTCGAGCAGAACATCTCTGGCCGCTACAACATCAGCAATCCTCCCGGCGCGGTGACCATCGGCGAACTGCTCGCGATCAGCAAGCGCGTCTCCAAGTCCAACGCCTCGTTCGTGTGGGCGAGCCAGTCGTTCCTGGAACAGAACAAGGCGCTGGAGAGCGGCGAGATTCCGATTTGGGCGCCAACATCCGGCGCCGAGGCTGGCGCGGCGCTGGTCAGCTCGGCGCGCGCGGTGGCAAAGGGCTTGCGTTTCCGCGATCCGGAAACGACGGTCAAGGACACGCTCGCCTGGCACGAACAGCGACCCGCCGATCAGAAAGCCAAACTGCGCGCCGGTCTCAGCCCCGAACGCGAAGCCGAACTGCTGAAGAAACTCAAAGCCTGATGTGACATATGGCGGAGCGGCGTCATTAATAATCCAGGACGCCTTCTCGCGCGAACAGAACGCACGGACTCGCGCTCCTTCGAGGCATGGACTCCCTGCCTCGTTGGGGCGACGATAGCGTCCTTACGCAGGAGATCGCCATGTCTTCATTTGTCTCTCGTTCGCTGCCGCGCCTGGCGCTGAGCTGTATCGCGCTCGCCGTGCTTGCCGCGTGTAACCGCGGCGGCGATGTCCCACCCGTCATTCCGACGGAGCCGGCCGAACTCACCTGGGCGCGCAACGCGTTGGAGCGCAATCCCCAATTCGAAGTGCTGGCCAGCGACTCGCAGACGCGCATGTTCACCGTGCGCAATCGCGCGACCGGCCAGGTCGAGACCATCAACCTGAACGAACTGGCTGCCGCGCCGATCGCGCAACTGAGAGTTGCCGCGGCTCCGCTGCCAGCGCCTGCTCAGTTCACCGCCGCGCCGACGACGTTGCCTGCTCCCGCGCAGGCCCCGGCCACGAACGCCTCTGAACCTGCGCAGGCCGCTCAGACTGCCCAGCCCGAGCGAGATTCGATCGACAGCTCGCCCGCTGCCGCGGCGGAACGGGCGGAAGCGTCGGAATCGAATTACACGATCGATCGTAGC
>JBEVKA010000271.1:0-3010 GCA_040509855.1 Steroidobacter sp. | reverse complement strand
CTTGGCGTCGAGGAAGTGCACGCCCAGCACCGCTTCCAGTCCGTGGATCAATGTTTCCCGATTGACGGCGATCAGTACGCCGAGCGCCACGCCCGACGCCGTGCCGATCAGGCCGATCGCCGGTCCCTGGGTCATGAAGATGGTGAGGATACCGCGCGGCGATGCGCCGAGGGTGCGCAGGATCGCAATGTCCACGCGCTTGTCCTTCACCACCATCACCAGCGTCGAGACGATGTTGAACGCCGCGACCGCCACCACCAGCAGCAGGATCAGGAACATCGCCGACTTGGTGAGCTGGATGGAGCGGAAAAAGTTCGCGTGCTTGCGCGTCCAGTCGTCGATGTAATAACCGCCGCCCAGCGACAACGCCAGCTCGCGCACCAGCGTCGGCGCCTGGAACAAATCCTGGAGCTTCAGCCGCAGCCCGGTGACCTGCGAGCCCATGCGATACAAACGTCCCGCGTCATCCAGATTGATGTAAGCCAGATTGCGATCGAACTCGTACATGCCGGCGTTGAAAATGCCCACCACCTTGAACGTTCGCATGCGTGGCATGACGCCGGCCGGCGTCGTCGTGCGCAACGATGTCACGAGCACGATGCGTTCTCCCACGCTCACGCCGAGCGTCTTCGCCAGCTCCGTGCCCAGCACGATGCCGTAGCCGCCGCTGGCGAGCTGGTCGAAGGAGCCGGTCTCCATCTTCTCGGTGATAGCGGTGACTTTGCGCTCCTGGTCGGCGAGCACGCCAGTCACGAGCGCGCCGGTGCTATTGGAGCCCGCAATGAGCAATGCCTGCGCTTCGATGAATGGCGCCGACGCGACCACTTCGGGATGTTCCTCGATGCGCTTCGCCGTGTCTCGCCAGTCCGGCAGGCCCGAACCGTAAGCGCTGATGGTTGCGTGCGAAGTGAGATTGAGAATCCGATCACGCACCTCGCGCTCGAAACCATTCATCACCGACAGCACCACGATCAGCACCGCGACACCGATGGCGATGCCGAGCATGGAGATGGTCGAAATGAAGGACACGAAGCGGTTGCCGCGATTGGATCGCAGATAGCGCCGACCGATGAAGTACTCGTAGCGATTACTCATAGCGCAACGCGTCCGCCGGCTCGGTCGCCGCTCCCCGCAGGGCGGGATAAATCGTCGCGATCACCGTGAGGATCAACGCGGTGAGCGTGATGCCGATCACCTGCGGCCAATGCACCTCGGAGGGCATATCGGAAATCACGAACACGGTGGGATCAAAGATTTTCGCGCCCGCGATCCCTTCCAGGAACGGCACGATGGTGCCGACGTTGAACGCCAGCAGCAGCCCCAACCCCAGACCGAGCAGCGCGCCGAACCAGCCGATCAACACACCTTGGGTCATGAACACGCCGACCACCGCTCCTGGCGTCATGCCGACGGTGCGCAGAATCGCGATGTCCATGCGCTTCTCGTTCACCACCATCACCAGCGCGGCGACGATGTTGAAAGCGGCGACCGCGACGATGAGCATCAGGATCAGGCTCATCATGGTCTTCTCGATGCGCACGGCGCGAAAGTAACTCGCGTTCTCGATCGACCAGTCACTCACCTTCAGATTGCCGCCGAGCGCGGTGTTGATCTCGGACGTGCGCGTCGGCGCCGCGAAGATGTCATTGAACTTGAGCCGCAATCCGCCAGGCACGCCGTGCGTTCCCGCGAGACCCGAGGCGTCCTGCAAATGAACCAACGCGAGCACGTTGTCGTGCTCCTGTGCATTGACTTCGAACACGCCGCTGACGATGAATGCTTGAATGCGTGGACGCACGTTGATGCCGGCGATCGCGCCACCTTCCGCGCCCGCTGTCGCTGGCACGAGCACAGTGATCTCATCACCAAGCCTCGCATCCAACGCATACGCGAGGCCAGCGCCGAGGATGATCCGCTGTTCGCCCGCGACCAAATCCGAGAAGGAGCCTGCTTGCATGTGCTTGCTGATCTCGGAAACCTGCGGTTCGAGTTCCGGATCGACGCCTCGGATCAGCGCCGCTCGCATGTCATCGCCGCGCCCGAGCATGCCTTGCAGATCGATGTACGGCGCGACGCCGATCACGCCCTCTTCCTTGCGGATCCGTTCGGCGAGCTGCGGCCAGTCGCGCATCCGTTCAGGTTGGCCCGACAGCGTGGCGTGCGAAGCCAGGCTCAGCAGCCGCGTGCGCAGCTCCCCTTCCAGGCCGTTCATGACCGAAATGATGGTGATGAGCGCCGCCACCCCGACACAGATGCCGAGCATCGAAACCCAACTGATGAACGAGACGAAGAAGCCTTGGCTGCGGCTGCGCACGTAGCGCAGACCTATGTAAAGCGGCAGGGGATGGAACATTCGTGGCGTGAGGCGCTCGGGGGCGGCCCGGATTGGGACGGCAAGGCTACTCGGGGGCTTGGGGAATGTGAACTGCGACAACAATTCGCATCGCCCCGCTTGGCCCTTATGTAACCCCTGCTATACAGTTTTGCCGCCGGCCGAGGGCCGGCTTTTCGGAGGGTGACAGATGCGCCAGTTTCAGAATGAGTTGGAGATTCGACCCAAATTGCGCTCCAAGCTGCCGGTGCTGGCCGCCCTGGCACTGTCGTGCTCGGCGGTCGTGTCCTCCGCGGCGCTGGCCGACGAGCTGCGCACGCCTCGTGTGACCTCCGAGTCCTCGGAGCGCCCGCCCCGTGGCATGACCATGGACAAGGTGGAAGCCACCTTCGGCGCACCGTCCAGCCGCACGCCTGCCGTCGGCGAACCGCCGATCACCCGCTGGGAATACCCCGGTTTCACGGTGTATTTCGAGCATCAGCACGTGATTCACACGGTCGCGGCGGGCTAGAAGTGACTACTGACTAGTGACTACTGACTAGTCGGAGGCGCGTCGCGGCTCGAACCGGCCGCGCCTCTTGCTCGAGCCGGTTCCGGCACCACATCTCTGCTAACCTTGCCCATTCTCGGGGACGCCTGCGGCGTCATCCTGAGTGTTGCCCATTACTGCGACCCTTT
>JBEVKA010000270.1:0-3392 GCA_040509855.1 Steroidobacter sp. | reverse complement strand
GCAGATCGAAATCTTCGAAAAGACCGCCGAGCATCGGCTGGCGCAGCCGACGTTTGTTTATTCCTACCCGGCTGAAGTGTCGCCGCTCGCGCGCCGCAATGACACGGATCCGTTCATCACCGATCGGTTCGAGTTCTTTGTCGGCGGTCGTGAGCTGGCGAATGGCTTCTCGGAGTTGAATGATCCCGAGGACCAGGCGCAGCGCTTCAAGGATCAGCTGGCTCGCAAGACCGCGGGTGATGAAGAGGCCATGCAGTACGACGCGGATTACATTCGCGCGCTGGAGTACGGCTTGCCGCCGACTGCCGGCTTGGGCATCGGCATCGATCGCCTGGTGATGTTGTTCACCAACGCACCTTCGATTCGCGACGTACTGTTGTTCCCTTACATGCGGCCTGAGGTTTAGTTCTCGGCCACGGCATAGGGCAGGCTCACCCGGGCGAGCGTTGCACTCCGACCCTCCAGGCGCAGCTCACTCTTCAGCTGCACCAGGCTGATGACAGCCAGGATCTCGCTGCCGTTATCAGCATTGGCGGCGTCGACGACATCTCCCGCATGCTGATCTCCCGCCAGCACTCGCGTGCCGGGCGCGGGCGGTGGGCCGTCCGAGTGGAAAAGAAACATTCGTCGTTTCACGGCGCCACGGAAGTGCGTGCGGGCGATAATTTCCTGGCCGGTGTAGCAACCTTTCTCGAAGCTCACCCCGCCGAGCAGATCGATGTTCAGCATCTGCGCGACGAAAGATTCGTGAGTCTCCGGATACACCTGTGGCAGGCCGGCGCGGAGTTGAGCGAGCTTCCATTGATGCTCGCGAGCAGAATCGCTGGCCCCATCGAGGGCGCCGACGACGAATACATCCTCGTGGCCCGGCAGGGAGAAGTAGCTGACGCCGCCCAGCTCGCGATGCGAGGTGGGCTCCGGCAAAGTCACGCCGTCGGGCAAGTCGGCCCGGGAAAGGATGCCGACGCGCAGGTGACCCGCGGGCTCGATTTTGGCCTTGGCGCGCAGTACATATTTGCGCAGGCGAGCGACTGTGCTGTCGATCATGGAGGACGGCAGCAGCAGGGCGATGCCATCCGCGCGTTCCATCATCCAAAACACCGCCTGCACGCGCCCCTGGGCGGAATTGCAGCACGCGAGTTGTACGTGGTCCGCATGCAGCCGTTGCAGGTCAGCCGTCACCTGACCTTGTAAATATTCGCGCGCCTGGGCTCCGCTGACCGTCACGACGCCGAGTTGGGTCAGGCGAGCCAGGGCAGTGGGGGCGAGCGGCGCAGCAGCCATATCACTCATTCGTGAAATCCGAAATCATGCCTCGTCACAAACGAACCGCGCACCGTTCCCGCCTCAGTGGGGCTCTGGCACACTAGCTCCATGTCGAATGGTCGGTCACCATCATCGTCCGGACCCAGGTCAGACACAAATTCCGGGCCCGAATCTGCAGATAACATGACCGACGTGGCGGCGGCGGGTTCCCCGTCGGCGGAGGTTGCGCCGAAGGAAATCGGCGGCCGCGACGGACCGGAGCCGACGCGCTTCGGCGATTGGGAAAAAGCCGGCCGTTGCATCGACTTTTGAAAAACGCGTGGTCCGGCGCGCCGCCGGCAGGTCATCCGGAAAACTGACATGAGCAATCCCAAGCACCAGCGGCCGCTGTCGCCGTTCATGATGTACCGGTGGCAGTACACCAACACGCTGTCCATCCTTCATCGCGCCACCGGTTGCGCGCTCAGCGTCGGAATGCTGTTGTTTGTTTACTGGCTGGTCGCCGCCGCCAGCGGCGCCGAAGCGTATGCGTCCGCCCAGCAGGTGTTCGCGCATCCGTTGACGCGCATCGCGCTGATCGGCTTCTCGTTCGCGTTCTTTTATCACCTGATGAACGGCGTCCGGCACCTGGTGTGGGACACCGGCCACGGCTTCGAAAAGAAACAAGCGCGGGCCAGCGGCTGGATCGCGTTTCTCGGCGCGCTCGCGCTTACAGCCTTCCTCTGGTTCCTGTTGTGCGCCCGGGGAGGTGCGGCATGAGCCTGCGCAGCCCGGTCGGAAAAGTATTGGGTCTCGGCTCGGCCGGCGAGGGCGTCGGTCACTGGTGGACGCAGCGCATATCGTCGGTGGCGCTGGTGCTGTTGGGGCTGTGGTTCGTGTTCGCGTTGTTGCGCTTGCCTGATTTTGGCTATGCCACCGTGACAGGCTGGATCGCTTCACCCTACAACGCGGTGCTGTTGTCGCTGCTGATCGGCACCATGGTCTATCACTCGCTGCTGGGCGTGCAGGTCGTGGTCGAGGACTACGTGGGCCATCACGGCTGGAAGATCGTGACCATGATCGGGTTGAGTTTCCTTCATTACGTGTTGGCGGCTCTGGGCATCTTCGCCGTGCTGCGCATCGCTTTCGGGAGCGTGGCATGAGCGCTTATCAGTTCATCGATCACTACTACGACGTGGTCGTAGTCGGCGCCGGCGGCGCAGGTCTGCGAGCAACGTTTGGCCTGGCGCACTCGGGGCTGTCGACGGCGTGCATCACCAAGGTGTTTCCAACTCGCAGTCACACGGTCGCCGCGCAAGGTGGCATCAGCGCCGCGCTGGGCAACATGGGCGAGGATGACTGGCGCTGGCACATGTACGACACCGTGAAAGGGTCGGACTGGCTGGGCGATCAGGACGCCATCGAGTTCATGTGCAAAGAAGCGCCGGGCGCGGTCATCGAGCTGGAGCACTATGGCGTGCCGTTCTCACGCACCGACGATGGCCGCATCTATCAGCGTCCGTTCGGCGGCATGACGACTCATTACGGTAAGGGCACCGCGCAGCGCACATGCGCAGCCGCGGATCGCACCGGCCACGCCATGCTGCATACGTTGTATCAGCAGGCGCTGCGCCACGAAGCGCAGTTTTTCATCGAATATTTCGCCGTCGATCTCATCATGGAAAACGGCGAGTGCCGTGGCGTCGTCGCCATCAACATGGCGGACGGCACGGTGCATCGTTTCCTGGGTCATCAAACAGTTCTCGCGACGGGTGGCGATGGTCGCGCGTACTTCTCGTGCACGTCGGCGCACACCTGCACTGGCGACGGCGGTGGCATGGTGTTGCGCGCAGGCTTGCCGATGCAGGACATGGAATTCGTGCAGTTCCATCCGACCGGCATCTACGGCGCGGGCTGTTTGATTACTGAAGGCGTGCGCGGCGAGGGCGGCATTCTGCGCAACTCGGCCGGCGAACGTTTCATGGAACGTTATGCGCCGAATGCGAAGGATCTCGCTTCGCGTGACGTGGTGAGCCGCGCGATGACGATCGAAATTCGCGAAGGCCGCGGAGTCGGTGCGCACAAAGATCACATTCATCTGCACCTCGAACATCTCGGCGCCGAAGTGATTCACGAGCGACTGCCGG
>JBEVKA010000269.1:0-5214 GCA_040509855.1 Steroidobacter sp. | reverse complement strand
GCGACTGTTGGCCGGCAATTCCGGCTTCGACGTGGTGGTGCCGTCGGCATCGTTCCTGGAGCGCCAGATCAAGGCCGGCGTGTTCCAGAAGCTGGACGCCTCGCAGATCCCCAATCTGAAGAACATGGATCCGGACATCCAGCAGCGCGTCGCCCTGCACGACCCGAGCAACGAGCACTCGGTGACGTATCTGTGGGGCACCACTGGCATCGGCTACAACGTCGACAAGGTCAAGAAAATCCTCGGCGACAAACCGCTCGATTCCTGGAACCAGATCTTCGATCCCAAGGAGCTGGCCAAATTCAAGGACTGCGGCGTGTCGGTGCTGGACGCGCCGGATGAAATTCTCAAGGTGGTGCTGCAGTGGATGGGCCGCGATCCCAACAGCCAGAAGGAAGAAGACCTGACCGCGGCCACCGAGAAACTGATGGCGGTTCGACCCTACATCCGCAAAATCCATTCCTCGCAATACATCGACGATCTCGCCAACGGCGAGCTGTGCGTGGCGATCGGCTGGAGCGGCGACATTCTGCAGGCGCGCGACCGTGCCGAGGAAGCCGGCCAGGGTGTGAAGGTGGCGTACTCGATTCCGAAGGAAGGCACCATCGTATGGTTCGACATGCTGGCGATTCCCGCCGATGCCAAGCATCCGAAGAACGCGCACGCCTTCATCAACTATCTGATGGAGCCGCAGGTCGCCGCCAACAACAGCAACTTCGTCAACTACGCCAACGGCAATGCCGCGTCGCTGCCGCTGGTGAGCGATGAAGTGAAGAACGATCCGAGCATCTATCCGACGCCCGACGTGAAGGCCAAGCTGTTCCCGTCGCTGGCGTATGGCGAGCAGGCCACCAGCAGCATGGCGCGGCTGTGGCAGAAGTTCACCACCGGCCAATAACCCCGTTCAACGAATAGTCAGCAACGTTCGCCGGGGTGACGATGGCCAGCAACGCGGGCCCGAAGGAACAGCTTGCGATATGGAACGATCCGCAAGCTGTTCCCTACGTTCACATCGACCGCGTCACCAAGAAGTTCGGTGACTTCGTCGCGGTCAACAATGTTTCCTTGAAGATCTACAAGCGGGAGCTGTTCTGTCTGCTCGGCGGCTCCGGCTGCGGCAAGACCACGCTGCTGCGCATGCTGGCCGGGTTCGAGGACCCGACCAGCGGCAAGATCTTCATCGACGGCGCGGACATGACCGACATCCCGCCGTACGAACGGCCGGTGAACATGATGTTCCAGTCGTACGCGTTGTTTCCGCACATGACGGTGGAGCAAAACGTTGCGTTCGGTTTGAAACAGGACGGCTTGCCCAAGGCCGAGATCAAGACGCGGGTCGACGACATGCTCAATCTCGTCCGGCTCGCGCAGTTCGCCAAGCGCAAGCCGCACCAGTTGTCCGGCGGCCAGCGTCAGCGCGTGGCGCTGGCGCGATCGCTGGTGAAGCGTCCCAAGTTGCTGCTGCTCGACGAGCCGCTCGGCGCGCTGGACAAGAAACTGCGCGAGCACACGCAGTTCGAGCTGGTGAATCTGCAGGAGCAGCTCGGCGTCACCTTCGTGGTGGTCACGCACGACCAGGAAGAGGCGATGACGCTGTCGACTCGCATCGGCGTCATGAATCAGGGCGAGATCATCCAGGTCGGCACGCCCAAGGACATTTACGAATATCCCAACAGCAAGTTCGTGGCCGAGTTCATCGGCAACGTCAACATGTTCCAGGGCCGGCTGATCGAGGACGAGCCCGATCACGTGCGCATCGATTCGCCGGAACTGCAGAGCACGATCTATGTCGATCACGGCGTGAGCTCGGCGCCCGACGCGGTGGTGTTCGCGGCGATCCGCCCCGAGAAGATTTTGATTTCCGTCGATCCGCCCAAGCAGACCGACAACGTCGTGAAAGGCATCGTCAAAGAGATCGCCTACATGGGCGACATGTCGATCTATCTGGTGCAGCTGCCTTCCAGCAAGATCGTGCGCGTGACCCAGCCGAACGCTTATCGTCACGCCGAGGCCAGCATCACCTGGGACCAGCCGGTTTACCTGAGCTGGCACGCCTCCAGTCCGGTGGTGCTCAGCGAATGAACGCCCGCGCTGAATCACCTCGCCGTCATCGCCATAGCGCGGGCGTTCAGCTCATCGTCGATTTCCTGCAGCGCCTGCCACCGTACCGGTGGACGCACTCACGCCTGGTGCGCTGGGGGCTGACCGGCCGCTCGCTCGTGATCGCCGTGCCGTATTTCTGGCTGCTGCTGTTCTTCCTGGTGCCGTTCATCATCGTGCTGAAGATCTCCTTCTCCGAAGCACGCATCGGCATTCCGCCGTATCAGCCGCTGCTGAGCTGGATCGATGGCCACATGGCGCAGATCAAGCTCAACTTCGCCACCTTCCAGACCATGTTCAACGACAGTCTGTACTGGAAGGCCTATCTCAATTCGATCAAGGTGGCGGGCATCTCCACCTTGTTGTGTTTGCTGATCGGCTATCCGATGGCGTACGCGATCGCGCGCGCGCAGTCGACGTGGCGTCACATTCTGCTGATGATGGTGATCCTGCCGTTCTGGACTTCGTTCCTGCTGCGCGTGTATGCGTGGATCGGCATCCTCAAGAACAACGGTCTCATCAACAATTTCCTGATGTGGACCGGCCTGATCGACGAGCCGATCGTGATGTTGCAAACCGACTTCGCCATCTACATCGGCATCGTGTACTCGTACCTGCCTTTCATGCTGCTGCCGCTGTACTCCAACCTGGAGAAGATGGACCTGACGCTGCTGGAAGCGGCGGCGGACCTGGGCTGCCGGCCGTTCAAAGCGTTTCTCACCATTACGCTGCCGCTGTCCATGCCCGGCATCATCGCCGGTTCGATGCTGGTGTTCATTCCGGCGGTGGGCGAGTTCGTGATTCCGGAGCTGCTCGGCCCGGCCGATTCGCTGATGATCGGCAAGGTGTTGTGGAGTGTGTTCTTCACCAAGCGCGACTGGCCCACAGCCTGCGCGGTCGCGATCGCGCTGTTGCTGATGCTGGTGATTCCGATCGTACTGCTGCAACGGGCGCAAAACGCCGAAGCGCGCGGAGCGCATCGATGAAGAGCACCGGCACGTTTCGCTTGTCGGTGCTCGTGTTCGGGTTCGCGTTTTTATATATCCCCATCCTGTCGCTGATCGTTTATTCCTTCAACAAGTCGCGCCTGGTCACGGTGTGGGCCGGGTTCTCCACCGAGTGGTACGGGCGGCTGCTGCACAACCGGCAGATCCTCGACGCGGCGTGGCTGTCGTTGAAGATCGCGGCCATCAACGCGACGGGCGCAGTGGTTCTGGGGACACTGGCGGGACTGGCGCTGGCGCGCTTCGGTAAATTCCGCGGCCGGACCTTGTTGTCCGGCATGACCACGGCGCCGCTGGTGATGCCCGAAGTCATCACCGGTTTGTCGTTGCTGATGTTGTTCGTGGTGATGGAAGGAGCGTTCGGCTGGCCGCAGCGTGGCTTCACCACCATCACCATTGCTCATATGACGCTGACGCTCGCCTATGTGACGGTGATCGTGCAATCGCGCCTGTCGACGCTCGACGATTCGCTCGAAGAAGCGGCGATGGACCTGGGCGCGCGGCCCGCGAAAATATTCTTCGTCATCACGCTGCCCATCATCGCGCCGGCGCTGATCTCGGGCTGGCTGCTGTCGTTCACGATTTCCCTGGACGACCTGGTGATTACCAACTTCGTGTCCGGTCCCGGATCGAGCACGCTGCCCATGGTGATCTTTTCCAAGGTGCGCATGGGCGTCAGCCCGGACATCAATGCGCTGGCCACCATCATCGTGTTGCTCGTCACCATCGGGGTGGTGATCGCCGGCGTCGTCATGGCCCAGCAGGAGAAGCGTCGTCTGCGTGACATGCAGATGGCGGCAGGCGCGGCGAAGGCTGCGCAGTAGTGAATGAACATTCGTTCCAAACTGCCCCACGTCGGCACCACCATTTTCACGGTGATGACCAATCGCGCCCGCGAGCTGGGCGCGATCAATCTCGCGCAGGGCTTTCCTGACTACGACGCGCCGGCCAAGCTGAAAGACCTGCTCGCTTATCACGTCGCCGCGGGTCACAACCAATATGCGCCGATGATCGGTGTTCCCGAGTTGCGCGAGCAGATCGCGCTCAAGCTGGGCGCAAGTTACGGACGTTTGCTCGACGTCGAGAGCGAAATCACCGTCACGCTGGGCGCCACCGAGGCGATCTTTTCCGCCGTCGTCGCATTGGTGCATCCGGGCGAGGAAGTGATCCTGTTCGATCCGTCGTACGACTCCTATGCGCCGGCGGTGATTTCGGCGGGCGGGCGGCCCATTCACATTCCTCTGGATCCGCCGAAGTTCAAGATCGATTGGGATCGCGTGCGGGCTGCGATCTCGCCGCGGACGCGGCTGGTGATGATAAATACCCCGCACAACCCGATCACCACCGTCATTCCAGCGAACGAGCTGGACATCCTCGCGGAGATTCTCCGCCCGACGGATGCACTGGTGATCTCGGATGAAGTGTACGAGCACATGATTTACGACGACGCGCGTCATGCCAGCCTCGTCGAACATCAGGAGCTGTATGAGCGCGGCGTGGCGGTGTTTTCGTTCGGCAAGACCATGCACGCGACCGGATGGCGTGTCGGTTATGCAGTCGCGCCGCCCGAGATCACCCGTGAGATCCGGCGCGTGCATCAGTTCAATACTTTCAGCATCGCGCATCCGCTGCAGCTGGCGATCGCGGATTTCCTGAAACAATCGCCCGGACACAACGCGGCGCTGTCGCAGTTCTACCAGGCCAAGCGCGATCGTTTCCTGGAGTTGCTGCGCGACTCCAGCTTCAGCTGGACGCCGGCGGCGGGCAGCTATTTCCAGCTGCTCGACTACAGCGCGATCACCAACGATCGCGACGTCGACTTCGCGGACAAAGTGCTCCGCGAAGCCGGCGTCGCGTCCATTCCCATCTCGCCGTTCTACGTCGCGCCACCCAAGCTCAGCGTGCTGCGCTTCTGTTTCGCCAAGAACGATTCGACGCTGGAAGAAGCCGCCGAACGCCTGTGCAAGCTCTAACAGGCTTTGCGACCGGCTCGATAGATATCGGCCACTGACACGCTCTTGACGCCGGCGGGGAACAAATCCCCGAGCAGCGTCGCCTGCCGCGCCTCATCGCTCACGACCTTGGCCACCAGCAACGCCGCTTCGTCGCG
>JBEVKA010000268.1:0-7515 GCA_040509855.1 Steroidobacter sp. | reverse complement strand
CGCGACCCAAGTCGAAGGCCGCGAATTCGTCGAAGGCCACTGCAGCGGCTGTCGAACCTGCGGATCAGAATACGCCAGAAGAATCGGCTGCCTGAGGTAGTTGGTGCCATTCTACGCGGCGGCTCGGTACGGTCACGCCCGGAGTGGTTTTCTGTCTGGCGCGTCGTTTGAGTTCGCGCCGCATCTCACGACTGCTTTCCCGCTGCATCAACTCCTGCCATTCCTGTTGCGTCATGGGACGAATGAATTGCAGCGGTGAACGGATGAGGTCTCTCATGGCGGGAGGCCTGCTGGTGACGGCGGAAGCACACTATTCAACAGCGACCACGTGACACAGACATTGCAACAGCATTGCACTGTGGCGCCGCCGGCGAATATTTCCTCAGATGTCGTTTCGCAGGGCGTGGCGCCGTAGTTTGCCGGTGGCGGTTTTCGGCAAGCTCGGCTTGAATTCGATGGCGCGCGGATATTTGTAAGGCGCGATGTTTTGTTTGACGAACTGCTGCAGCGTTTGCACGAGCAACGGAGTGCCGTCGTAGCGCTCGTTCAACACGACGAATGCCTTGACGATCTGTCCGCGATCGTCGTCTGGAACGCCAACGACCGCGCATTCTCGTACCGCCGGATGCTCCAATAGTGCCGCTTCGACTTCGGGCCCGGCAATGTTGTAACCAGCGGAGATAATCATGTCGTCCGCGCGCGCCTCGAAGCGGAAATAGCCGTCTTCGTCCTGCGAGTACAAGTCACCGGTGATGTTCCAGCCCTGATACACGTAGTTCGCTTGCCGGGAATCGTCGAGGTAGCGGCAGCCTGTTGGTCCTTTGACAGCGAGCCGTCCGATTTTTCCTGGCGGCAGCGGCAAACCGTCGGCGTCGAGTATGCACGCCTGATAGCCGGGCAATGGTTTGCCCGTCATGCCCGGACGAATGTCGTCACCGCGTGCCGAAATAAAAATATGGATCAGCTCCGTCGCACCGATGCCGTCGATCAGCCGAAGGCCGGTGGCGGCGAACCATGCGTCCGACGTCGCCTTTGGCAGCGGCTCACCGGCTGAGATGCATTGTTGCAAACTGCCGAGATCGAATTGTTTGGTCAGCGGCAGCAGGCCGCGATAGGCAGTCGGCGATGTGAACAGCGCCGTCGCGCGAAATCGTTGCACGGCCGAGAGCAGATTTCCGCCGCTCGGCTGCTCGACGAGCACAGCTGCCGCGCGCTTGCCGAGTGGGAAGACCAGCAGGGCTCCCAAGCCGAACGTGAAACCCAGCGGCGGACTGCCGACGTAGATGTCGTCCGTCGATGTTTCCAACAAGTGTCCTGCGACGATCTCGCGCATCGCGAGCACGTCGCGATGAAAATGCATGGTCGCTTTGGGAACGCCGGTTGTTCCCGAGGTGAAGGCGAGCAGGCAGACATCGTCACGGGCCGTGTCGACATTGGCGAACGTGGGCGGCTGTCGCGCCATCAACGATTCGAGCTCCGAATCACCGTAACAAATGATGTGTTTGAGTTTGCCGCCGAGTTTGGCTGCTTGTTCGAGTTCGCCGGCGAGTCGTGCGTCGCAGATAGCGTGATCGATCTGTGCTCGCTCGACGATGACCGACAACTCCGGCGCGCGTAACAACGGCATCGTCGTAACCGCGATCGCACCCGCTTTCATCACTGCTAGCCAGCAGGCAACCAATGTCGGATTATTCGGTCCGCGCAGGAGCACGCGATTGCCGGGCACGATGCCCATGTGATTGACCAACACATTGGCGATGCGGTTCGCGCGTTCCAGCAGCTGCGCGTAGGTCAACGTTTCGGTTTCGGAATACAGCGCGATGCGGCTGCCATGACCTTCGGTGACGGCGTCATCAATGAGTACGACGCCGCAGTTGAGCCGCTCGGGATATTGCAGCTCAGGCAGATCGAAGCGGAGTTCGGGCCATAAATGCGCGGGTGGCAACCGCTCGCGCGCGAATCCATCCACGTGCGAGGTATGCAGTCCGCTCATTCTTGTTTCCTAGCTCAGGTCACCGCGGCACGCACTGAGTAGCGCGGATCGGACCAACAGCCGCTGTGAACCACATCGGCGAGCGTGTAGGCCGCGTCCCAAACATCCTGGTAACGAAGATACAAAGGCGTGAAGCCGAAGCGCAGCAGGTTCGGTGCGCGGAAGTCGCCGATCACGCCGCGCTCGATCAACGCTTGCATGACGCAGTAACCATCCGGGTGTGCGAAGGAGACATGGCTGCCGCGATCGGCGGCATTTGCCGGGCTCACGAGTTGCAGCGACGGACAGATGTCGGCGACCAGATCGACGAACAGCTCGCTCAGCCAGCGCGATTTCTGCACGACGTCCTGCATGCGACAGCGGAGCATCAAGTCGACGCCCACTTCGAGGCTCAACAGGCCGAGGATCGAGGGCGTGCCGCACAGGAAGCGGCGAATGCCTTGCGCCGGTGCGTAGCGGTCCTCGAATTCGAAGGGGCGCAAGTGACCCATCCAACCGCGCAGCGGAGATGAGACGGTGGCGTGATGACGCTCGGCGACGAACAAATATGCTGGCGCACCGGGTCCGCCATTCAAATATTTGTAACCGCAGCCCACCGCCATGTCGACGTTGCAGCCATTCAAGTCGACGTCGATCGCACCGGCGCTGTGGCTCAGATCCCAGATTACCAGCGCGCCGTGCTCATGCGCCTTCGCGGTGATCGCGCGCATGTCGTGGATCGCGGCCGTCTTGTAATGAACATGTGTGAGCACGACGACAGCGGTGTTGGAATCGATGCTGTCGATGATGCGATCTGCAGGTTCGAGGCGGAGTTGAGCAGCGCAATTGCGCGTGCCGATCACGCCCTCGGCCATGTAGAGATCGGTGGGGAAATTCCCGGGCTCGGACAACACCACGCAGCGGTCCGGACGCGCGGCGAGTGCAGCTCCCATCAGTTTGAACAGATTGACGGACGTCGAGTCGGCGACCACCACTTCGCCGCTGCGAGCGCCGATGAGTTTCGCGATCTTGTCGCCGACGCGCAGCGGGGCGTCGATCCAGTCGTGCTCGTTCCAGCTGCGGATCAGGCCATGACCCCATTCCTTGGTCACGACCTCGTCGATGCGCGAGCGCGTCGCTTTGGGCAGCGGGCCGAGCGAGTTGCCGTCCAGGTAGATGACGCCGCCTGGCAGGTCGAAGTCTTCTCGGCGATGGCGGAGCGGATCCTCGCCGTCCCAGCGGCGGATCGCGGGATAGGTGATCGCATCCCGGCGCTCGAAAGTGGTGGTCTTGTCGAATTTGCGATGCATGCCTGAAGTCCTTCCCAGCTGTGGTCCAGTGTCGCGCCGGCGGGGCGAGACATTGTTCCGAAGCGGACGGCTTGCGCTGGGCTCGAAAGAACGTTAGTAGTACAAACCTACCGTTCTGGAGGAAAACGTCCCGATGCTGGAGAAAACGGAAACCGCCATCCTGAAATTGCTGGAAGAGGACGGACGGCTCTCGTACGCTGAGCTGGGCGAGAAGGTCGGTCTGTCCAAGAGCCCGTGCTGGTCGCGCGTGCGCGAGCTGGAGCGCCGGGGCGTGATCCGGCGTTATCGCGCGGAGATCGATCCGGCCGCGGTGGGGCTGGACCTGCATGCGTTCGTGCAGGTCACCATCAACTCGGCCAAGCACACCGAGTTCGAGGCGGCGGTGAATCGTCACCCTTCGGTCCTGGAGTGCTTCACCACGGCCGGGCAGGCGGATTACCTGCTGCACGTCCTGGTGCGTGGTATTGGCGAGCTGGACGAGCTGTTACGTTCGCAGATCTCGCGCCTGCCCGGGGTGCAGCGGCTGGAGACCACCGTGTGCATGAAGACCATCAAGCATCGCGGTTCGCTGATGGCGTGCCTGCGATGAACACATTTATATAGAGACAGAGCGAATGAATTCGAGGAGAACATCATGATCGGCGGCGTCAGCGCAGTGGTCCTCATCAAGGCCGAAACCTCGCGGGTCAACGAGCTCGCCCAACAGCTGGTGGGGCTCAAGGGTGTCGCCGAAGTGTTCTCGGTCGCCGGCCAGTACGATCTGGTCGCGATCGTGCGCGTCAAGGAGAACGAGGAGTTGGCTGAAGTGGTCAGCGAAAAGATGCGCAAGCTCGAGGGTGTGCAGCTGACCGAGACCATGATCGCCTTCCGCGTCTTCACCAAGGCTGCGGTGGAAGGAATGTTCGACCTCGGCAGCTAGGCGAGCGTCGCGTCACGCAGTACATTGCGTGACTCACTCCGACGCAGGCTCGATCCATGGCTCAACCGGCAACCGCATACGTCGCGGCAGCGAATCGCTACGACACCTTTTCCTATCGCCCCAGCGGCCGGAGCGGATTGAAGCTGCCACCGCTGTCGCTAGGTTTGTGGCACAACTTCGGCGACAACACGCCGCTGGAGCGCCAGCGCGAGATCCTGCGTACGGCCTTCGACCTGGGCATCACGCATTTCGATCTGGCCAACAACTACGGCACGCCTTACGGCAGCGCCGAGACCAACTTCGGTCGCCTGCTGAAGGAAGATTTCCAGGCGCATCGCGACGAGCTCATCATCTCGACCAAGGCGGGCTGGGACATGTGGCCGGGGCCCTACGGGCAGGGCGGCGGCTCGCGCAAGTACGTGCTGGCGAGCCTGGACCAGAGCCTGCGTCGCATGGGCCTGGATTACGTCGACATCTTCTATTCGCACCGCTTCGATCCGGACACGCCGCTGGAAGAAACAGCGTTCGCGCTGGCAACGGCCGTTCAGCAAGGCAAAGCGCTGTACGCGGGCATCTCTTCTTATTCGCCCGAGCAAACATTGGAGTTCGCGGCGCTGTTACGGCGTTGGCAGATCCCGCTGCTGATTCATCAGCCTCGATACAGCATCTTCGACCGCACCATCGAGACGGGCTTGTTCGCGGCGCTGGAGAAGGTTGGTGCGGGCATGATTGCGTTCTCGCCGTTGGCGCAGGGGCGACTCACGAATCGATATCTGCAAGGCATTCCCGCCGACTCGCGCGTGGGGCGGGGCAGTCGCTTCCTGCCTCGCACAGATGTATCCGAATCGATCGTCGCTCAGGCCGCTGCCTTGAATGAGATCGCGTTGGCGCGTGGACAGTCGCTGGCTCAGATGGCGATTGCCTGGGTGCTGCGAGACGCGCGGATGACATCGGCGCTCATCGGTGCCAGCAGCGCAGCTCAGGTTCGCGAGAACGTAGCATCACTCGACAATCTGTCGTTCTCGCGCGAAGAACTCGCGGCGATCGATCGAATCGCTCCTGGCCCGCGCGTTTAGCTCTGATCCAGCACCTGGCGCACTTTGGTCGCCAGCTGCTGGATGGTGAAGGGCTTGGGCAGGAACGACACGTCACGATCCAGCATGCCGTTGTGAATGACGGCGTTGCGCGTGTAGCCGGTGGTGTAGAGCACCTTCACGCCGGGCCGCTGTTGCTTGATGTGATCGGCGAGCTGCTTGCCATTCATGTCTGGCATGACCACGTCGGTGAATAGCAGGTCGAACGACGGCTGCGACTCCATCAGCATCAGCGCCTGCTTCGCGTCGCCCGCGTGAATCACCGTGTAACCCAGATCACGCAGCATCTGCACCGACATCTCGCGCACGCCCGCTTCGTCTTCGACCACCAGGATGACTTCAGTCAGCTTGCCTTCGACAGGGCGATCGACGCGCGGTGCCGGCAGCGAATCGATTTCTTCGCCAACGTAGCGGGGCAGGTAGAGTTTGACGGTCGTGCCCTGGCCGACTTCGGAATAGATCTTCACGTGGCCGCCGGATTGTTTGGCGAATCCATAGACCTGTGACAGACCCAGGCCGGTGCCCTGGCCGGGCTTCTTGGTGGTGAAGAAAGGATCGAACGCGCGCGAGATCACTTCGGCCGTCATGCCGACGCCAGTGTCTGTGACCGCGATGGCGACGTACTGTCCGGGACGCACCTCGGCGTGATTCGCCGCATAGTTGTCGTCCAAGTGCGCGTTCATGGTCTCCAGCGTGATCTTCCCGCCGTCGGGCGGCATCGCGTCCCGGCCATTGACGCACAAGTTGAGAATCGCGCTCTCCAACTGCGGCGGGTCGGCGAACATGCGCCAGAGTCCGCCGGCGAGCACCGTTTCCATGCGGATGTTTCCGCCGAGCGTACGCGTCAGCATCTCGGACATGCTGCCGACCAGCTTGTTCACGTCGACGGATTTTGGATCGAGCGGCTGCTGGCGTGAGAAGGCGAGCAGACGGGCGGTGAGTTCAGCGGCGCGTCGCGCGCCTTCCATCGCGTGATCCACGGCCTTCGAGGCCTTCGCTGGATCGCGCTGAGTGTATTTCTTCGCCATGTCGAGCGAGCCGACGATGATGGCGAGCATATTGTTGAAGTCATGCGCAATGCCGCCGGTGAGCTGCCCGACGGCCTCCATCTTCTGCATCTGGCGAACCAGCGCCTCGGCCCGCTCGCGGGATTTCGCTTCATCGCGCAGCTTCTGGTTCGCGGCTTCGAGCTCGGCCGTGCGCTCCGCGACTCGCGTTTCGAGCTGATCGTTCAGCAGCTGGCGATGCTCCGCGTCGCTCGCGTACTCGGCAAAACCTCGATGCATCGCTGCGGTCAGCAGCAGGATGACGCTGGTCAACACGACATAAAAACCCATGCCGATCCAGTTCGATATGCCCTCGCGCACTGTCGGTGACCATTCCGGCGGCAGCAGGAAGTACGCGGAGATGATCCCGCCAAGCACCGCGCACAACAGTCCCGGACGCCAACCGAACACGAATGCGGTGAAGACCAGGGCGACGAAAAAAGTGATGAACGGAAAGCCTTCGAGCACGCCACTGAGCAGGACGCGCACATACATCGCTGCGGCGCTGGTGAGAATGGCGAATGCGTAACCGAGCCAAGCGTGCTCGCGCAGGAAATGCGCAGCTTCGTACAACTTGCGTATGCGTCTGACCAGCATGGTGTTTGGTAGTTCGAAGCCTTCGCTGGCAAAGGGCGCAATCTAGCAAACGCAGCGCATTACCGACAGCACCGTTCCCGCCTGCAGCGGAACCTGCCTCGTCGCTCGACGATTGCGTCCAGCATCACTCGCACTTGCCCGGTGCCGTCAAAGCTTCCGCTTCGAGGACTTCATGGACGCGTTGTCACTGCTCCAATGGCCCGCCATGGTCGTCACCTTGACCGCCGCCTGGCTGGTCGCCTCTCAATCCAAAACCCGCCGCACCTGGGGTTTCTGGACTTTCGTCGCCAGCAATGTGCTGTGGATCGCGTGGGGCTGGCACGAAGACGCAAAAGCGCTGATCGTCCTGCAGGTGGGGCTGTTCGTTTTGAACCTGCGCGGGGTGCGCAAGAATGAGCAGGAGTAGGGGCGGGCAATTTGGCATCGAGCTGCTAGAATGCCCACCCTCAGTGCGAATCCGCCCCCGTAGCTCAGTGGATAGAGCGACCGCCTCCTAAGCGGTAGGTCGTCGGTTCAACTCCGGCCGGGGGCGCCATTTTCTTATCTCCCATGTCCAAAATCGTTCTTCTTGTCCAAT
>JBEVKA010000267.1:0-3753 GCA_040509855.1 Steroidobacter sp. | reverse complement strand
AGCGCAAATCTGCGGGCGCGGCTCGTTCCTGATTCTGGTAATGCAGAACGGCGGTGTTGCTGTTGAGCGCGATGATGCTCGGATAAGGCAGCTCGTTTTCCGTCTGGCCCGAGGCGCGGATGTACGTCTGGGTCAGTTCGTACTCCGAGGCGCCTTTGCGGAACGCAGCCTCAGCGGCCCGATGCGCGCGCGCGGCCATCGTAGAAGCCTTGCGCATGCATTCCAACTCGTACTCTGTTTTCGCAGCACGCACGTAGTGCAGACGATGCAGCAGTTCGGTGGGATTGCGTGCGGCGAAACCCCAATCGGCGAACTGTTCGTTCCACTCGCCAATGAATGCACAGCGTGGCAGGCCAGCGATGTGAGCCTTCGCGTCGGCCGCTTCACGAATGATTTCGATCTCGAAATGCGAAGTCCAGAAATCCTGCGGAGTTTCCGGCGGCTTGTACCAGTAATCCAGGGGTTGCAGGAACACGAGCTTCAGCGGCTTCGCTGGCTGATACACGATCCAGCAATCGGCCGCCTCCGGCAGCGGCGACCACAGTTTGAAATGCGGATTGGCCTTGAACGGATAGGGCTGATCGTCCAGGAACTGCATGTGCAGTCCGCCGGCATAGATTGCCAGGGCTTCGAAACCGGCGGCCGAGAGTGCCTCGTCGGTATAGCGCCGCTGAGTCGCGAGATGGGTTGCGTAGGACGTGTTCATGGTCATGAGCGTCAGTGCTTGCCAGGTCCTTAGTCTAGTCGATTGGTCTGGTCCAGATTCACTGGACGACATTCACGGACAATGTTCCCCAGGGTTGATCCGCTGCGTGAAAGCCCGCCACGCATCGTCCGATCGATGCCGGGATGGCGCGGCCCAGCGCTCCGGTGAGTAAGACCTGCCCAGGCTCGATCTTCCACCCTTGCTTCAGCATGGTGTTCACCAGCCACAGCGCGGACTGCCATTGATCGCCGAGCGCATCGCGCGCCGTGCCGCTCATGATCTCCTGGTCGTTGCACGTCAGGCGCACGGCCACCGAGTTTGGATCGCGCAGCTCGGGTGACACGAAATCGCCGACGATATAATTCGCCGACGAAACATTGGTGGCGATCAGGTCGACGATGTCGATGGCTTGCGGATCGACGTAATCGATGTTGGGCAATTCGAGCGCCGGCGCGATGCCATCGATGTGCTCGCGTAGCGCGCTGACGTCGGCGAGCGGTTGGTCGATGCGCTTGCCGATGCGCATCGCGAGCTCGACTTCAACATACAAACCGCGCAGCTCACTCAGTCGTAACGTGTCTGCCGATTTGCGTGCGCCTTCGTTGAACAGCACGCCTGCGACGGCTTGGTTTGTTTTGAAGCGAGCCTGTGCGGTGGGAGAGGTGAGACCCGCTTTGAAGCCCGCCGGACTCGCAGCTTGCAATCGTGTGCGCACACTGCGCGTTTGCACGCGATACGCCGCATCGTTTGTCAACGTTTCGTCAATGTTGGGCAACGAACGATGTTCGCGCCACGATGTCACTATTTCGTCAACGAGTCGCTGCGGCGTGGAGTTACATGCGCCGAGCGCGAGGCAGATCAATGACATCGACGCGATGCCGGTTTTTATAGTGTTTCGTGAGCTGCGCGCGCGCGACGTCGTGGCGTGTGTCATGGTGAGCGACTGTTTCAAACGTGAGTGAAACATTTTAGACTGCGCGCGCCGCAGGGTTGGGTGGCGAGTGCTGCCGAATGCTGTTGCGTCCATCAACCTACATCACATTGGGGTGATTGTTCACATGAACACGAAAATGATCCTCGCCGCGCTGGCCCTGTCGCTGTCGCTGGCTGCTTGCGCCAAGAAGGAAGAAGCTCCGGCTGAAGCCGCGCAGGAAGCTGCCGCCACGGCGACCGACGCCGCCGCTGCTGCGGGCGACGCTGCTGCCACCGCGGGCGAAGCTGCCACTGACGCGGCCGCTGCTGCTGGTGACGCCGCTGCCGCCGCTGGCGAAGCTGCTGCCGACGCCGCCACGGCGCCTGCTGCTCCGGCCGGCGAAACCACGCCGCCCCCGGCTCAGTAATAGACTGAGGTGTGTCGGGCGGTTCGCCGCCCGACGCTCTCGGGCGATCACTGATGCCGCCCGAGTCGAGCTCCAAGTATCGTTTGCAAGGATTCGTTTTCGCGCCCAGCATCGTGGCTGGCGCACCGCCTAAGTCGGAGGTGGCAAGGGATTCGCCAACAGCCCCGTGCCCGTCAGTATTCGCGATGCATTGAAGTCTCCGCGTGATCGTCAATGGATCCAGACTCAGTACCCCGAGTATCTGGAAGACCTGTCGCACGTGAGCATGAACACCGGCATATTCCCTGCCAGCAGGGAAATCCAGGCCGAGCTCATGGCGCGTTGGTTCGCCGACGACAGCTCCTATCCGCTCATCATTCTCAGTAACGAACAACCCGCCGGGTTTGCGTTGGTCAGCCGACCGCCGCGCAATCGCCGTGAGCAGTGCGACTACCGCATGGCCGAGTTCTTCGTCGCGCTGAAGTCACGCCGCCTGGGCATTGGCCGCAACGCCGCTCAGTTGATCTTCAATCGTTTCGCGGGGAGTTGGGAGATTACTGAGTTTGCTTACAACAAGACCGCGGTGAGCTTCTGGCGCAGCATTCTCAATGAGTACACCGCCGGGAAATTCCAGGAGCGCGCCGCCAATGGGGAGGTGTACCAAAGGTTCACCTCGGCGAATCGCCGCTGACAGTGCTCAGGCTCTTTTGCGAGCCGCCGTCTGTTTCTTTTCCAGAATCGATTTCAGATATTTGCCCGTGTAGGAGCCTTTGACGCGGGTAATGTCTTCCGGCGTTCCCGTCGCCACGATCGATCCGCCGCCGCCGCCGCCTTCGGGTCCAAGGTCGATGATCCAGTCCGCGGTCTTGATGACGTCGAGATTGTGCTCGATCACGACGATGGTGTTGCCTTCATCGCGCAGACGATGCAGCACGCCGAGCAGTTGCTCGATGTCGAAGAAGTGCAGGCCGGTGGTGGGCTCGTCCAGGATGTAGAGCGTGCGGCCAGTCGAGCGCTTCGACAGTTCCTTCGCCAGCTTTACTCGCTGCGCCTCGCCGCCGGACAGCGTGGTCGCGTTCTGGCCGAGGCGAATGTATGAAAGCCCCACGTCCATCAATGTTTGCAGCTTGGGCGCGATCACCGGCGCGTGGCGGAAGAACTCCAGCGCGTCTTCGACCGTCATTTCCAGCACTTCGCTGATGTTCTTGCCTTTGTAGCGCACCTCGAGCGTTTCCCGGTTGTAGCGCTTGCCTTTGCAAACATCGCACGGCACGTACACGTCCGGCAGGAAGTGCATTTCGACCTTGATGACGCCGTCGCCCTGGCATGCCTCGCAGCGGCCACCCTTGACGTTGACGCTGAAACGACCGGCCTCGTAGCCTCGCGCGCGGGCTTCGGGCACCGTGGCGAAAATATCCCTGATCGGAGTAAACAATCCGGTGTACGTCGCCGGATTGGAGCGCGGCGTGCGGCCGATGGGGCTTTGATCGATGTCGATGACGCGATCGATGTTGTCGAGCCCTTCGACGCCATCGCTTGGCGCCGGATCGGTCGAGGCATCGTTCAACTGGCGCGCGACGAATTGATACAACGTATCGTTGACCAGCGTGGACTTGCCGGACCCCGACACGCCGGTGACGCAGGTCATCACGCCCAACGGAATATCCACCGTCACGCCTTTCAGATTGTTCCCACGCGCATTGACGATGCGCAGCGACCGGCCTTCCT
>JBEVKA010000266.1:0-4952 GCA_040509855.1 Steroidobacter sp. | reverse complement strand
CACGTACGCCGGCGACCGACGCCAGATCCTTGACGCGCTCTGCATGCGCCGACGTGGCGCGCAGTGCGACAAGCACTGGTGAGAGGATAACGTTGGTGACTTTCATCCCGCTTTGGCCCTGGTCGCGCAGAATGGCAACCAAGGTACATTGAAGAATCGTGCCAACAGGCCCGGCGTGGACGCATCGGCGAGCGCGCCTTTGCCGCCGTAGGCGATCTGCGCGTCGGCAACCTTCAAAGATGAGATGGAGTTATCAGGATCGATGTCGATCGGCCGCACGATGCCTTGAATGCGCACATATTCGCGGCCCTGATTAATTGTGATCCATTTCTGGCCCCTGACCAAAAGATTGCCGTTCGGCAGCCGCTGGGCAACCGTGACTGTGACGTCTCCCTCGAGTCGGTTGCTCTGGCTGCTGGCGCCCTCGCCATCGAACGTGTTGTTGCTGTCGATCGACGCGCTCAGCAACGGGTTGCCGTTGTGCATGACCTGACGCCCACCCACCGTCGCGCCCGGCAGGTCCACCGAGGTGGACTTGCTGGTCGACGCGCTCGAACTCTTGGTGGCATTGGTGCGCTCGTTCAAACGCACCGTCAGCGTGTCACCGACACGCCGCGCGACCGAGTTTTCGAACAACGCCACGTCATGGCCGACTTGGTAGATGGCGCCATTCCCCGCTTCAGGCGCCGGCGGTGGCTCGGGCCAGGTCGCCGAGTAATCCGGCTCTTTGGGCGGCGACACGCAGCCCGTGAGAGCGAACGCCGCGAACGTCATGACCATCGCGCCAGCAAACATTCTTCGCACCTGAAACATTCTCATCTCCGACTATTCAGTAGTCACTTCAAAGCTGCTGCGTGAGGAACGCGAGCATCTGATCCGTCGTGGAGATCGCCTTGGAATTCATTTCATAGGCGCGCTGGGCTTCGATCATGGTGACCAGCTCTTCCACCACGTTGACGTTGGATGCTTCCAGCGAGCCCTGCTCGATGTAGCCGAGGCCGTTCAAGCCCGGCGTGCCGGTCTGCGGCGAGCCGCTGGCGGCCGATTCGGAATACAAATTCTCGCCGCGCGGCTGCAGGCCCGACGGATTGATGAAGTCCACCAGCTGCAGTGAACCGATCTGCGTCGGCGCCGACTGGCCGGCGACCTGCACGGTGACCACGCCGTCCTTGCCGACGGTCACGCTCTGCACGCCATCGGGAATCTGGATGCCCGGCTGCACGCGAAAACCGCTGCCCTGGGTGACGAGCTCGCCCTGTGCGTTGATTTCGAAATCGCCATCGCGCGTGTAGCCCATCGTGCCATCCGGCAGCAGAACCTGGAAAAAGCCGCGGCCGTTGATGGCCATGTCCATGCTGTTGCCGGTCTGTTGCAAATTACCCTGGGTGAAGCTCTTTTCCGTGGCGACGATGCGCACGCCGGTGCCGAGCGACAAGCCGGTTGGTGCCATCGTGTCCTGCGAGGTCGAGCCGCCGACCTGGCGCACGTTCTGATACAACAGGTCTTCGAACACCGCGCGGCCTTTCTTGAAGCCGGTGGTGCTGACGTTGGCGAGGTTGTTGGACGTGACCGACATGCGCGTCTGTTGCGCATCGAGTCCGGTTTTGGCGGCCCACAAGGCTGGATTCATGGCGATACCTCAGTAACTAAATATCTGGATCAGCCGCTGCTACGGAGCAGCTGGGCGGAAGCGGCCGCGTTGTCTTCGGCCGTCTTCATGGCTTTGACTTGCAGATCGAAGCGACGAGACAGCTCGATCATGTTGACCATCGCATCGGCGACGTTGACGTTGCTGGTTTCCAGCGAGCCCGTCGCCAATCTCACGCTCGCGTCCGCCGGCACATCGGTGCCGGAAGTGCTGCGAAACAAACCATCTTCGCCGCGAGTCATTTCCGCATCCGGCGGATTCACCAGCTTGATGCGTCCGACGGTCGAAGTGGTTTCCGGTCCCTGGCCGAGCGGAATCACGGAGATCGTGCCGTCGCCGCCGATGCTCAGCGACGTGTTCGGCGGCACGCTGATGGGACCGCCCTCGCCCATCACCTGATGACCCGCGCCGGTCATCAACATGCCGGTCGGATCGACTCGCAGATCGCCGGCGCGCGTGTAGGCTTCGCGACCATCCTTGCCCATTACCGCGATCCAACCCGAGCCGTTGATGCCCACGTCGAGATCGCGGCCGGTGGAAACCAGCGCGCCTTGCGTCGAATCCCAACCCGTCGTCGAGTTGGTCGCGTACGCGCGCGACGCATATCCCGATCCGGCGACTGCACGCGTTTGAAACGCGCTCATGTCGGCGCGAAAACCGGTCGGGCTCGCGTTGGCGAGGTTGTGGTTGTTCGCGGTCTGGGCGCGCAAGGTCTCCTTGGCGCCGGACATCGAGACATAGAGGAAACGATCCATTAGTAACTCGATTAACGGATGTTGATGATGGTCTGCGTGATCTGATCCGAGGTCTGGATCATCTGCGCGTTGGCCTGGAAATTACGCTGCGCGGTAATCATGTTGACCAGCTGCGCAGTGATGTCGACGTTCGACGCTTCCAGCGCGCCGGACTGCACCAGGCCGAAGCCCGAGTTGCCAGCCTGGCCGTTCAACGGCTGACCCGAAGCAAACGTCTGCGCCCAGTTGGTGTCGCCCAGCTGCTGCAAACCCTGCGGGTTGGAGAAGTTCGCGATCGCCAGCTGGCCGAGCTGCGTCGAACGGCCGTTGGTGAAGCGGGCCTGCACCACGCCGGTGGAGTCGATGTCGATGCCGATCAAACGGCCGGTGGTGTAACCGTCCTGAGTGATCGAGGTCATGGTGAACTGGTCGCCGAACTGCGTGGTCTGGCCCAGATCGAATGTGAGATTGATCGGCGCGGCGCCAGTGGACAGACCCGCGGCAGCATCGTAAGTCGGCATCACCGCCAGGCCATTGGCGGGCGACGTCAAGCGACCGTTCTGGTCGTACGTCAGCGCCTGCGTGCCGAGCTGATTCCCATCGATGGAAACGTGCACGGTCCACGCATTCGTGCCCGTCTTCACGTAGTACATGCTGGTGGTGTGAGCGGCGCCAAGCGAGTCATACACCGTCATCGAGCGCGCCGTGTTGTAGCTGCTCTCATCGGCAGGATTGAACGGAGTCGTGGTCGGCACCGACGAGGCGGACGGCAGGTTGAACACCGTCTCGACATTCGTGGTCGCCTGCGGCGAGCTCTCGCTCGTGACCAGGCGCAGGTCCGACAGCGTGCTGGTGTTGAAGTTGCCGGTCGCCGACGGCGGATACACCTGCAAACGTTGCTGCTGAGCGTTCACGACGTAACCATCGTTGTTGACCTGGAACGCGCCGGAGCGCGAGTAAGCCTGCGAACCGCCGTCGCTGAGAATGAAAAAGCCCTGGCCGCTCAGCGCCAGATCCATGCTGTTACCGGTGGTGTTGATGTTGCCTTGGGTGAACTGCTGGGCGACCGCCGCCACCTTCACGCCGTTACCGTGCGCGTTGCGATTCACGCCGTAGGGCGAAACCGCGAACAGCTCGGCGAATTCCGAACGCGACTGCTTGAAGCCGGTCGTGGCCGAGTTGGCGATGTTGTTCGCCGTGACGTTCAAATCCGACTGAGCCGCGTTGAGACCGCTGAGCGCAATGCCGAATGCCATGGAAGTGCTCCTGAAACCTTGATCTGTGAGAAGTTGAGTTACATCACGCGTCGAACGTCAGTCATCGCGACTGCGCCGAGCGCGGCTGTGTTCAATGTGAGATTCGTGCCGGTGGCGTCGAGGCTGATGCTGGAGACGCGTCCCGACAGCATCAGCGGCAACGAGCCACTTTCGCCGGCGACGGTCGCGACCGCCTCGATGTCATATGTGTCCGACTCAGCGGGCGTGCCGTTGCTGCGCATACCGTCCCAGGTGAACGAGCGCGTGCCCTGCGTCGTGTCCAGGCTCATTTCGCGCACGACCGCGCCGCTCGAATCGGTGATGCGGATCTGCAGAGCCGTGGTGCCGGCGGGAACGTCGAGCTCACCGCTCACGGTGCCGCCCTGCGTGTGCGTCAGGCTATCGGCCTCGACCAGAATGTCACGTCCCACCATGGACGAGCCGTTCAACGTCTGCGTCGAGCGCAGCGAGGAAGCCAGCAGCTCCATCGATTCCTTCATTTCCTGCACGCCGGACACAGTGCCGAACGTCGCCAGCTGCGAAATGAACTCGGTGCCTTCGAGCGGCTTCATCGGGTCCTGGTTCTTCAGCTGCGCCGTCATCAGCGTCAGGAATTCCTCGATGCCGAGGGATTGATCTTTCTTCTTCGACTGCGCGGCCAGGGCGGCCTGGGTCTGCGCGGCGAAGGTTGAGATCGGGTCAGTCGTCGTGGTCATGAAATCAGCTCCGATGCGAAATCAGTTACTGGCCCAGCCGCAGGGTGGCCAACATCATTTCCTTGGCGGTGTTCATCACTTCGACGTTGTTCTGATACGAACGCGACGCCGAGATCATGTCGACCATTTCTTCCACGCTGTTGACGTTCGGCGCATACACATAGCCGTTGGCGTCGGCGAGCGGGTTGCCGGGCTCGTAGCGCGCCGTCGCCGGCGCCTGGTTCTCGAATATTCCTTTCACTGCCACGCCGGTGGTCGACGCGTCCTTGCCCAGGCCGTTGCGGATCGCTTCGAACAGCGGGTGCTTGGCCTTGTAGACACTGTTCGGGTCGCCGCTGACGCTCTCGGCGTTGGCGAGATTGCTGGCCGTGGTGTTGAGGCGCACTGACTGCGCGCTCATGCCCGAGCCGGCGATGTCGAAGATCTTGAAAGAGGACATGTCTCAAACGCCTCGCTTATTGACCCGTGTTGGCAGTCATCAGACCGCGGAACTTGGAGCTCAGGAACGAAAGTGTCTCCTGTTAGCGAACAGTGTTCTCCGCGATCGCGGCCGGCTGAAATTGAGCATCGACGGTGTTGCCAGCGTGCGAAGGCGCCA
>JBEVKA010000265.1:0-5780 GCA_040509855.1 Steroidobacter sp. | reverse complement strand
TTTCCTATGCGAACCAGATCGCGCCGCTGCTCGCGGACAATTGCGTGACGTGTCATCGCACCGGCGGCATCGGCCCGTTCCCGATGAACAGCCACGCGGTCATTCAAGGCTTCTCACCCATGATCCGCGAAGTTCTGCTCACGCGTCGCATGCCGCCCTGGCACGCCGACCCTCACGTCGGAACGTTTGAAGGTGCGCGCTCGCTGAGCAAGGAAGAAGCTCAAACGTTGGTGCACTGGATTGAAGCCGGCGCACCGCGCGGCGACGGTCCCGATCCGCTCGCCGAAAGCACCAAACAGTGGCCGGAGTGGCATTTCGGCAAACCCGACCTGGTTGTGAATGTTCCCGGGTTCGATGTGCCCGCGACCGGCACGGTCGATTACCAGCGTCATGTGGTTCCGAATACGACCGGCCGCGATATTTGGGTGCGCGCCAGCGACACGCTTCCTGGAGATCGCAGCGTCGTTCATCACGTGCTGGTCGGGGTCTACGATCCCAAACTGCCGGATCGCGAGCGCGCGGTGCGAGCTTCGAGCGGCGAGCTTGGCGCGTATGTGCCGGGCAATGGACCCGTGATGTATCCGGAAGGAACGGGCGTGCTCGTGCCCAAGGACTGCAGCTTCGCGTTCCAGATGCACTACACCACTTCGGGCAAGGCCGCGCGCGATGAGACGCGCGTCGGGTTTTATTTCGCCAAGGAGCCGCCGAAGTACGAGTTCAAGACCGCGGTGATGTTCAAGCCCACCATACAAATCCCCGCCAACAACAAGGCGTACACGGACTCGATCACGTACGACTTCCCGCGCGAAGCGATGGTCTACAGCTTCACGCCGCACGCTCACTATCGCGGCTCGGCTTCCAACTTCGTCGCGAAGTATCCGGACGGACGCGAAGAGCTGCTGCTGTCGGTGCCGAAGTACGACTTCAACTGGCAGACGACTTATTCGCTGACCGCGCCCAAGATCATTCCCGCCGGCACGCGCATCGTTCACAGCACCACCTACGACAACTCGTCGCAGAATCCGGCCAACCCGGATCCGAACCGCGTGGTGCCGTGGGGCGAACAATCGTGGGATGAAATGCTCTACGGCGTGGTGCGTTATCGCGAGATGACGCCGGTCGGCGCGCAAGTCACCAAGGTCGCCGACAACAAGTGATGTCTAAGGCGCGGCGGGATCGCTCTGCCGCGCCTTCTTCTCGACGTTCATGAACAGATCGCTGGTCTCGGTTTCCAGCATCTTCAACATCATGCGACGCCCGCCGACGGCAGGCACCCAGAAGTTCGGCACCACGTCCGTCACGTACTTCACACGCGTCGTGCCGTGAGGCGCGGAGGACAACTCGCTGCGAGTCTCGCTGGATTTCACGTCGCTGCGTTTGGGGTCGGCGATCGCCAGCAATATATTCCTCGACTCCAGCACGCGCTCGACCCGAGTGACGTTGCGACAGAACGGGCCGAAGCACAGTTTCACCGTCGTTTCCAACAGAGTGATGTCGCGCTCCGGACGTTCGAGGACCTTGGCACTCAGAATGCGGTGATTCAGCGACGGATAGCCAGCGTAGTCGCGCAACACTGCTTCGACTCTTTCGATCGGAGCGTCCAGCGTCACGATCAGCTCATACTTGAAGTGCTCGTCGGCGTAGCGCGCCTCGCTGCGCTCGACGGTGTAGGCCTGCGCCGGCGCAACCCAGAGCAGCAGGGCCGCGACCCAACCTAGTTCGTTGGCCGCCCGCTTCACGAGCGGGCGCGACTGGAGACGTGTGTATCGTGCATTCACATCTCCTTAGTCGCCTGGAAACGCATTTCGGTTTCCTCGGGTTTCAGCGTTTGAACCCACTCAGCGTTTAAACAGGTCCTTGAGCTTGTCGTTGAGCTTTTCCTTGATCTTCTCTTCGGCCTTGTCTTTTTCCTTGTCGATGCGCTGCTTGGCCTCGTTCTTCAAGTAGCCCTGCAGATCGGGGCGCACTTTCGGATCGGTCAGCGCGCCGGTGATCTTGACCGGAATCTGTGCATCCACCAGGTCCTGCGCCTCCGTGGCTTCGACGCCTTCGCGCGGGAACTTCATGACGGTGGTGACGAGCCGATAGTCGAGCGTGCTTTTCGGCACGTCGACCGTGCCCTGACCCGTGACCTTCAGGTACTGCATGGCCACGTTCAAATCGTTGTTGGTCAGCACGCCATCTTTCATGGCGCCGCTGCCGGTCAACGCGGTGAACGGCGTGCGCACCGGGCCGGTGGCGCGTGCTGGAATGGGCTGCTGTTTCAGCACGGCGCGCGCGCGACGAATCTCATACCAGAGGTCCGCTCCTTCCAACGCACCTTCGACGACCTTGAAATCGATGTTGCCGCCGAGCGTCTTCATGATGTCGTCGGTGTTGCGGCCCGAGCCCGCCAGCTTGATGTTGGCCGTGCCCTTGCCCGAGACCTTGTCGGTCTCGAAAAAATCCTTGAACAGCGGTGCGAAGTCGACGCCGCTGATGTGCTCATCGAGCGAGACTCGCGCCACGTTGCTGGTGGCATCGATGCCGATATCGCCGCTGTAGCTGCCGCCATACATCGACGCTTCGGAAGGATTGAAACGCACTTTGCCGTCGCGCGCGCTCACGCCGAGCCGCAGCTTGGTGAATTTGATGTCGGCAAAAATCGCTTCGGCCACGCGCAGCTGACCGCGTGCATTCAAGGTGCGCAACATCTCCACCGGAATCGGCGTCGGCGGTTCGTCCGCAGTCGGCGTGCTGGATTTTTCCGCCGGCGGCGGCAAGTAACGATCGGCGTTGATGCGATCGACGTTCAAATCGAAACGCAGCGCCTTGGCGGTGAAATCGGCAACGCCGAGCATGCCCTTGGCAGTGGTGTCATCCAACTGCATGACGATGTCGCCAACCTCGGCCGAGGTTTTGGTCATCGACACCGTGCCGGAAAAGCTCAGCTTCTCGAACACCTTGGGATCGGCGGTCGCGGGCAACGTCACGCCAAGTTTCGGCAGCCACGTGCGCAACGACACCGGATCGAGTTTGAGCGGGCCGCTCAACGCCGGCGCATCGAGAATCTCCTTGCCGGACAGCGCGCCGGTGAGATGACCGCCCGCGAGATCCAGATCGAGGCCGGTCAGCTCCAGTGTCTGCGCGGCGAGATTGGCGTTGAAGTCTTTCGCCTGCAGCGACACTGGCACGCCAGCGGCGGGAAAGCCTTCGCCCTTCCACGTGGTTTTGACTGTGAGCCCATCGAGTCGATACAGCTCCTTGCCCACGTCGGCCGCGATGGTGCTGGCGCGAATCTCCACTGGAATGCCTTCCTGCGGATAGCCCTGCCCGCTCAACGTCACATCGATCTCAGGCTTGGCGAGCTGATGCGCATTGCTGTCGAGATCGGCCGTGACCGTGGCCTTCAAGCGCACTTTGGCGGATAGCGACGGCTCCTGGTCGAGCACGAAATCGCTGCTGAGATCGAACGGCTCGCCGGAAGCGAGGCGGCCGGTCTTGAGATTGAAATCGCGCACCACGCGGCGGGTTTTTTCCTGGCGATTCTCCATGGTCACCGCGGCGTCTTCGATTTCCAGTCCGGCGATGGTCGGCACTTCCATCGGCTGCTGGTCCGCGGGCGTGGGTTCTTCGGGTTGTTTCTGTTCGCCCAGATCGGCCCAGTTGTTGCGGCCGTTCTCGTCGGTGATGAGACGAATGCGAGCGCCCGCGAGGCGCACATCGCCGACTTCGACCTTGCCGCGGATCAGCGGCAGCAAGCGCACGCCGACGTGCGCTTCCTGAATGGAAGCGAACGGCTCGTCGCCGAATCCGGGAGCATCGCCGAGGCTGGCCGGCCCGGCCTTGAGCGCCAGCCAGGGAAAAATGGTCAGGTGCAGGTCGCCGCTGAGGGTCAGCTGCCGGCCGGTCTTGCTCTCCACGACGCGTTCGATGTCATCGCGATAGTCGTTGGGATCGACGAACAGCACCACCAGCAGCAGCGCGAGCACGACCAGAGCCACCAGGCCGCCGACCACCATGCCCGCGATTTTCAATGCACGCATTACCTATCCTCGATACGCCACGTCGGTTCCGACCCGACAGTATGTGCGCAAGTTCACATTCATTCGTGGCTGACGATCTTAACAGCGCGAATCCGGCACTAGTTCACACTCCGGGCTTCGCGCCGCAGCTAAGACCCTCCCTGAAAATCCCCACCCGGCGCAAGCCTTCCTTGTCCCGAGCCGATACAGCTGGTGATCTGCACATGTTTGCAACTTCTTCCGATATTCGCCCCCGCGGGCGGATCGGAGCGCAAGGCAGTCATCGATGTTCGAGTTCGTCACTCATTCAACGAGCGTGGTGCTCGGCGCCCTGGTCGGCGCCGGCGCGCTGTGGCTTGCCCGGAGGCGCTCGGTCGCGAACGCCGCCGATGAGGCCGAGCGCGATCTGCGCGTCGAGCTGAATCTGGCCACCGAGGCCGCCGGCATCGGCACGTGGCGCATGGACATCGCCAGCGGCAAGTTCTTCGCCGACACGGCGCTTCAACACATCCTCGGCATCGCAAGCGCAGAGGTCGGCCTGGACGTGGTGCATGCCGACGATCTGGAGCGCACCGAAAAAGGCTTGCGCCGGGCCATCGAGAGCCCCGACGCGACGTTCTCCCTGCGCATTCGCATCGTGCGCCCGGATCGCAAGATTCGTCACGTCCACACGCATTTTCGCCGGCGCCGTTCGGCCGCTCCGCACGACCAGCAAGGCGAGCTGTTGGGCGTGAGCCGCGACGTCACCGATGAAGTCGAGCGCATCGAGCAGCAGCGCCGGCTCGCCGATCGTCTCAACATGGCGACCGAAGCCGCCGGCGTGTGCTGCTGGGAAGTGAACCTCGAAGCACGGCGCTTCCTGTGGATCGAGAATCCGCTGCCGAACCTGGTCAGCGCCCAGGATCTCGGCTACTCGCTCGACCTGTATCGCGAAATTATGGATCCGGACGATCGCGACACCATCGAAGTGGCGCTGCGTAACGCGATCGAGAACGGCCTCGAACGCATTTCCTATCGTTATCGCATCCGTGGTCGCAACGGCAAGTTCGTGCACGTGCAGACCCATGCGCAGGTGATGCGTCATACCGACGGCAACGTGCACATGTTCGGCGTGTCCTGGGACACGACGTCGGAAGTGCAGGCCGCCGAACAGTTGCGACAGCATGCACAGATGCTGCGCGACGCGGAGCGCCGGCTGGAACGAGCTTCGCTGTCCAGCTCCGAAGGTCACTGGGAATATGATCTGGAACAAAGGCGCGCGTGGTTCTCGTCGAGCTATCACACGCTGCTCGGCTATCAGGACGACGAACTGACCCGCATGACCGATCCGGTCGAGCGCAACGTGCACCCGGACGATTTAGGAATATTGCGCGCGGAGACGACGCGTCATCTCGAAACCGGCACGGTGTTCGATGCGATGGCGCGCCTGCGCATGAAGAGCGGCGAGTATCGATGGTTCCGTCATCGCGGCATGTCCGAGCGCGACGAGCAAGGCCAGACGCGCTCCATGGCCGGCTCCATTCAAGACGTGCACGAACAAAAGCTGGCCGAGGATGCCTTGCAGCTGGCGCAGCGACGTTTCGAACGCGCCATCAACGGCACGCAGGATGGCTTGTGGGAAGTCGATGCAGACGGCACCTCGTGGTGCTCGCCTCGCGTGGTCGAACTGCTCGGCTACGAGCCGCAGGAACTGGCGAGCAACGTCAATTTCCTCAAGGAGTTCCTGCACCCCGAGGACACGCGCTCCATCGCCGAAGCCACGGCGCTGCATTTCCA